>JAIEQN010000065.1 GCA_019747685.1 Gemmataceae bacterium | reverse complement strand
GTACAGCGTCTCGACCAGCCCGAACCCGACCAGCGACCCGAAGAGCTTCTCGCCGAACCGGCGGCGGGTGTCCACGGCGGCGACCTCCGGCGGGGTGGGGGACCGACCCCCCAACTCTACCCGACCGGCCGGCCGAAGGCGAGTCCCGCGTCGGTTACGCGGTCCGCTTCTCCGTCACCCGCATCCCGGCCGGCTTCAGGACCGCTACCCGGTCGGCGTTGAGCTGCACGTACCCGGCCCACCGCGCCGGTACGTCGGTGTCGGGGAAGATCGCCTCGGCCGGGCATTCGGGCAGGCACGCCCCGCAGTCGATGCAGTCGCCGGGGTCGATGTAGAGCTGCCGGTCGTCGCCGTAGAAGCACTCGCACGGGCAGACGACGACGCAGTCGGTGTACTTGCAGCCGACGCACGGCTCGGTCACGACGTAGGCCACGGGGGCACTGCCTTTCGCACGGGGGTTGGTGAGGCGGCCGCCCTAACGCAGCCGGCGTGCCGGTGTGAAACGCTTGGAAATCGAGGTGATTCGGCGGTGAGTTGACGACGCGATGTGGTCGGGTGACCAAATGCAGAGCACAGGCCGGGGGGCCTGTGCCACCAAAGCCCAGGTCTGGTGGCACAGGCCGGGGGGCCTGTGCCACCAAAGCCCAGGTCTGGTGGCACGGGCCTCCCGGCCTGTGTCGGTTCACTCCCGCCCGATCCCGTGCTTCCTCATCTTCCCGTACAGGGTGGTGGGCTTGAGCCCGAGCCGGTGGGCCGCCCCGCCCGGGCCGTACACCCGCCCGCCGGCCGCCCGCAGGGCGTCGAGGATGCGCTGCCGCTCCTGGGCCGCCCACGTCCCGGCCGTCTCCGCCGCCGACGCCCCGACCAGCCAGCCCGGGTCGAACGCCAGCTCCTCCCCGTCCGACAGGACGACCGCCCGCTCGACGAGGTTCTGCAACTCCCGGACGTTGCCCGGCCAGTCGTGGGCGGCCAGGGCCGCGAGGGCCGCCGGCCGAACCCGGACGACAGATCGACCATATTTCGTGGCAAAATAGCGAACGAAGTGATCGGCCAGGGCCGGCACGTCTTCCCGCCGGTCGCGGAGCGGCGGGACGGCCACCGGGAAGACGTTCAGCCGGTAGAACAGGTCGGCCCGGAACCGCCCGGCCCGGGCCTCGGCCGCCAGGTCGCGGTGCGTCGCGGCGATGACCCGCACGTCGACCGGCAGCGGCTGCCCGCTGCCGACCCGCTCGACCACCCGCTCCTGCAACACCCGCAGCAGTGCCGCCTGGGCCTCGGCCGGCATCTCGCCGATTTCGTCCAGGAACAGCGTCCCGCCGGCCGCCTGCTCGAACCGCCCGGCCCGACGGCCGACGGCCCCGGTGAACGCCCCGGCCTCGTGCCCGAACAGTTCGCTCGTCACCAGCCCCGGCGCGAGGGCCGCGCAGCTCACCGGCACGAACGGCTTCGCCCGCCGCGGGCTGCCGGCGTGGACGGCCCGGGCGATCAGTTCCTTGCCGGTCCCGGTCTCGCCGAGGATCAGAACCGTCGCGTCGGTCGGGGCGACCCGGGCGACGGCCCGGCGGACGGCGGCCAGGGCCGGCCCGTCGCCGACCAGCGGGCGGGGGTCGTCGGTCATGACGCATCCGCCGGCCCGACCGGGGCGAACCGCGGCACCTCCCGGCCGTCGTGAATGACCGTCTCGATGAACATGGCCGCCGGCCGCACCCAGAGGCCGCCGTCGCCGGACAACGGCCGGTACACGACCAGCCGCTCGTCGGTCTCGCTGTGCCGGGCCACGCCGAGGACCTCGTACAGCCCGCCCTTGAAGTGCCGGTAGCGGCCGGTGAGGGGGTCGGTCATGGCGGTGCCGGGGCAAGGCGGGGCGGGGGAATTGTACGGGAGGAAGACTCTGCCCCCGGCCCCCTCCCCCGCGGGGGCGCGAACGGACGAGCCGGGAGCGGTTGGCGAGCCGGGAGCGTGAGCGACCGGAGCATCAGCACTCCGGTC
>JAIEQN010000642.1 GCA_019747685.1 Gemmataceae bacterium | reverse complement strand
CCTCCGCGGCGGCCACCCCCGCCGCCCCCGCGACCGCCGCCAGTGGCCCGGCCGGGAGCGGCTTGCGGAGCCGCTCGGCCCGCCCCACCTCGTTGTGCAGGGTCGGGACCGGGACCTCGTAGAACGAGTCCGCCACCCCCAGGTCGAGCGGCCCCGCCTTCTCCTCGGTCCGGAGGACGCCGGACACCACCAGGAAGACGGCCATGATCACCCACGGGGACCACGCCCGGGCCACCACCCCGGCGGTCAGCGGGACTTCGGGGGCGGCGGGGCCGCTCAGCTGGGCCGCGGCCTGCTCCTTCGCGGCCGCCACCTCGGGGTCCTCGTGAGACCCGGCCCCCGGGCCCCCCCCCGCGGGGGGGGGGCCGGGGGGTGGGGTTCCGGCGCGAACTTCCACTCGTCCTTCGGCCGCCACACGAACTTCAGGAACAGGGCCAGGCTGGCCATCGACACGATGGCCCCGCAGATGTCGGTCAGCGGCCAGATCGGGGGCAGCCCGTAGGCGTGGGCGGTGGCGAAGAAGAACTGGGCCAGGCCGAACGACCCCCCGCCGACGGCCAGGGCCGGCCAGACGGCCAGCGTCTGCCGCCAGGTACACATCGTCTTGACCATGTACAGCGGGATCAGGCAGGACAGGAGCGGGAGCTGGTGCCCGCACATGACGCTGATCGTGTCCCCGCTGATCCCGGTCACGCTCGACAGGGTCAGGATCGGCACCCCCAGCCCGCCGTAGCAGACCGGGGAGGTGTTGGCGATCAGGCAGATGACCGCGGCCCGGAACGGCGGCACCCCCAGCCCGACCAGCATGGCCCCGCAGATGGCCACCGGCGACCCGGCCCCGGCCGCCCCCTCCATGAACGCCCCGAACGCGAACCCGATCAGCACCGCCTGGACCCGGGCGTCCCCGCTCAGGGTGCCGATCGACCGGCGGATGATCGCGAACTGCCCGGTCTCGACCGTTACGTTGTAGAGCAGCATCGCCCCGAACACCGTCCAGCCGATCGGCAAGAGGCCGAACACCGCCCCGTGGACGAACGCCCACGACGCCATGTCCAGCGGCATCCGGTAGACGACCCAGGCGACCAGGACGGCGGTGGCCGCCCCGGCGGCCCCGGCCCAGCTCGCCAGCCACCGCCGGCCGACCAAGAGGTAGAACAGGACGACCACCGGCAGGGCGGCGACCAGGGTGGACAGGGCCCGCGACCCGAGCGGGTCGAGGTCCTGGACGTAGGCGACGGCGAACGGCATGGGGTGGCCCGGGGTGAGGACCCGGTACTCAGTACTCCGTACCCAGTATCCGGCGCGGGGGTGCCGATCCGGCGATGCTACCAGCCCGGCGACCGGAAGCAAGCACCCGGGCGGGTGCCGGCGTCATTCTGACGCTGTTTCTTCCGGTCAGGTGGGTTGGTTCGGGCGTGGGGTGTGACACCCGACCGGAACCAATGACGCCGGTGCGGGGGTCGTCCGGGCACGCCGGGGCTGTGGGTGGGGTGGGGCGGGCGGGGAAGGGATGCCGGTCCGAGAAACCGGGGGGAATGCGTCAAGTGCCCCCCGACCGTCGGACGAGAACACCGGCGTCGCCCGCCCGGTCTGATCCCTCAACAACGGAGAACCGCCGATGACGCGCACCCGCAAGGTGCTGGGGGTATTATTGGTGGTCGTCCTCGGGGCCTACGGCTGCGCCCGCGGCCCGGCCGGGTCGCCCGGCGGGGGCGACCGGGTGGCCCAGGTCGAGGCCAAGCTGCAACGGCTGGAGGAGGACTTCAAGGCGGCGGCGGCGGCGCGGGACGCCTTCCGCCAGCGGCTGACGGCGGCCGAGGAGAAGCTGGCCCGGACCCAGAAGCAGCTCGACGAGGCGGTGGCCGCGGCCGCCCAGGACCGGCAGGACCGGGACGCCGCCCGGGCCGAGCTGAAGGCGGTGGCCGCCGAGCGGGACGCCGCCCAGGCCCAGTTCGCCGGCTTCCGCAAGAACGTCCGCGACC
>JAIEQN010000174.1 GCA_019747685.1 Gemmataceae bacterium | reverse complement strand
CGGTTCACGACCGCCGACGCCCGGGTCAAGCTCCGGCGACTCTACCCCGCACCTCAAAAGTGATGACCGACTAGTCGATTTGGCGGAACTCTGCACCACCGGCTTCGCCCCCTACTCGACGCTCGCCGAGCTGCCGGTGCGCGGGGCGCTCGAAGTGAACGGCACCCTGTACGTGGTCGTCGGCGACGTGCTGGCGAAATACACCTCCACCGGCGCGGGCGGCACGCTCACCCGGCTCGGCAACCTGAATACCGGTTCGGGTCGCGTCAGCATCACCTGCAACACGGTGGAAATCGCCATCTCCGACCGCCAATACGGCTACGTCTATCACCTCGCCAACGGCACCTTCGCCGGAATCCCGACCACCGGCAGCTACCCGGCGGCGGGAGTGACCAACCTGACGTATCAGGACGGCTACGTGCTCGGCGGGGTGAACGGCTCCAAGCGGATCGTCCAATCCGACCTGCTGGCCGCAGGCAGTTTCCAAGCTCTCGCCTTCGTCGAGGTGACGAGCTTCCCGGACGACCTGGTCAGCGTCTTCTCCGACCAGCTCCAGCTCTATATTTTCGGACCGAAGGTCACGGAGGTGCGGTTCAACTCGACCGCCACCCCGTTCGCCTTCGAGCAGCGGCCCGGCGTGCTCATCCAGGCCGGGGCGATCACCGCCGACGCCATCCTGAAGGTCGGCGACACCGTCTTCTGGCTCGCTCGCTCCGCCACCCGCAAGGCGTTCGTGGCCGCGCTCAGCGGGTACACCGCCAAGCCCGTCTCCACCCCGGCGCTGAACGAGGCGCTGGAGCGGTATTCGGTGTTGGACGACGCCTACGCCTTCAGCTACGCCGAGGGCGACAGCCAGTTCTTCGGCCTGACCTTCCCGACGGAGGGCGCGACGCACGTGCTCGACGTGACCTCCGGCCAGTGGCACGAGCGGAGCTACCAGGGCGGGCCTGACCTGCCCACCTGCTGCGTCGCCTGGAACGGCATGAACGTGGTCGGCGGGGCCGACGGCAAGCTCTATGCCATGAGCCAGGAGTACAGCCAGATTCAGCGTAATCGCACCGTGACCGCCTCCGGCGCGCCCGTCATCAGCTACACCCGCGACCAAGAGTTCCCGGCCCGCATCCGCACCAGCCCGCACTTCGAGCAGGACGGGCGGACAATTTTCCTGCACGAGTTCGAGGTCGAGTTCGAGGCGGGCGTCGGCCTGACCGGCGACGATCCGGGCGGTAACGGCGTTATGCCCGCCAATGTGCGGAGGCCCAAGGCCTCGCTGCGGGTCAGCCGCGACGGCGGCCACACCTGGACCGGCGTCGGCACCCGCGAGATCGGGGCGAGCGGCAAGTACCGGAACCGCGCGATCTGGCGAAACCTGGGCCGCGCGCGGAAGTTCACCTTCGAGCTGACGGTCAGCGACCCGGTGCGCACCTACGTGCTGGGCGCGCGGGGCAACTGGACGCTGGGGGCGAAGTAGCGGATGTCGATATTACCGCTGCCGCAGAACTTTGAGCTAGTAACGTCGGAGCGTACCCCGACGGTGGCCTTCAAGGAACACCTGGATTCCTTACTGGAGCGGGTCGGCGGGCGGCAGGGCGGCACGATGAGGCCGCTCACCGACGCCCCCGTCATCACCTGGCGCGTGGATTTATACCCCGTCGCCGTCGTGGTGCTCGGCGGCAACCGCACGATCGCCAGCCCCACCGGCCCGGTGGCCGGGTTCTTCACCCCCTACCGGCTGACGGTGGTGCAGGACGCGACCGGCGGGCGGCTGCTCACCTGGGGCAGCGCCTTCAAGTTTCCCGGGGGTACGCCTCCGACACTGAGCACGGCTCCGAACGCCGTGGACGAATTTTGGCTGAGCAGCGACGGCACGAATATGTACGTCGTCGCCAAGGCTCTTGACCTAAAAGGCTGTGACACAACCCGCCGGCACGGCCGTTGCGCCTCGGTAGCGGCGGCCGTCCTCGACGGAGGCCGCT
>JAIEQN010001088.1 GCA_019747685.1 Gemmataceae bacterium | reverse complement strand
AATAAAAAATATATTATCAAGGATTACATGTAAATCCTATACGACAAGACCTGCTTTGGCAGGTTTCAATACTGCAGAAAAGAAGGTTAAGAAATCACAGTTTACTTTTTCATACTTGACAAATTATGGGGACGAGGTTGTTCTTTCGAAAATCGTTCTTGCGAAAATTCGTCATGGCCCGGCCCCCCCCCCCCCCCCCGGGGGGGGGTGGTGGTCCGGCCGCCCCGTGGGGGGGGGGGGCCTGTTCCCCTGGCCCGTCCCCCCACCCGCCGCCTCGCTCCCGCTCGGCGGCGACCTCCCCCACAAGGGGGGAGGCGAAGACCCGGGCGGCCGTCATGGCCCCGCCGCTGTACTCCTCCACCGGGAAGAACAGCGTCCGACCGGGGTAGGGGGCGAACGACACCACCCGGGCCGCGGCGAACACGAACCCGTACAGCCGGGGCGGGGTAAACCAGGCCGGGTCGTTGAGGTGGGCGGTCGCGTCGGCGGCGAACGCCTCGACCGTGTCGTAGGTGCGGCAGTCGGTCAGCTCGGCGGCCCCGATGACCCCGCCGCGGAGCCGGGCCAGCTCGAACACGGCCGGGTCGGTGACGAGCGCCCACGCCTCCGGCCGGTCGTCGGCGACCCGCCCGGCGTGGATCAGGACCGGCCCCCGCCGCCGGGTCGGCCACGTCCGGACCTCGACCGTTTTGACGCCGGCGGCGAGCAGGGCCGCCCAGGGCTGTCGGACCGAAAGGGCGACGGGCACACCCGGCTCCGGTAGGGTGGGCCGGACCGGGTCCCGGAGGGACCACGGGAGGCCCACGGTGGGGGTTCCGCGAACCGTGGGCCTCCCCGCTCCTGCGGAGCGGGTCCGGCCCACCCTACGAAATTCACGCCGCCCGGAAGTTTCCGCCCCGGCCTTACCCGCCGGGCGGGGTTTTTTGCCAACCCGCCCGGGCTGAGCTAGAGGATACCTAGCTTGCCCCACTCCGTCCCGTGACCACCCCATGCCGGTCCGTCTGGTCAGCCAGGAAGAGCCGCTGCCCGGCTACCGCCTGATCGACCGCCTCGGCCGGGGCGGGTTCGGGGAGGTGTGGCGGGTCGAGGCCCCCGGCGGGCTGCACAAGGCGATGAAGTTCGTCTTCGGCGACCTCGACGCCGCCGACGAGGACAGCCGCCCGGCCGAGCAGGAGCTGAAGGCCCTCAAGCGGGTCCAGGGCATCCGCCACCCCTACGTCCTGTCGCTCGAGCGGTACGACATCATCGACGGCCAGCTCATGATCGTCATGGAGCTGGCCGACCGCAACCTCTGGGACCGGTTCCGGGAGTGCCGCGGGCGGGGGCTGCCGGGCATCCCGCGGGACGAGCTGTTGAGCTACCTGGCCGAGGCCGCCGAGGCCCTCGACCTGATGAACAACCACTACCAGATCCAGCACCTCGACATCAAGCCGCAGAACCTGTTCCTCGTCTTCAACCACATCAAGGTCGGGGACTTCGGGCTGGCCAAGCTGCTCGACGGCATCCGGGCTACCGTGACCGGCGGGGTGACCCCGGTGTACGCCGCCCCGGAGACGTTCGAGGGGTACGTCAGCCGGTTTTCCGACCAGTACAGCCTGGCCATCGTCTTTCAAGAACTGCTGACCGGGACCCGGCCGTTCAACGGGTCGAACACCCGCCAGCTGATGATGCAGCACATCACCGGGGTGCCGGAGGTGGGGGCGCTGCCGTTGGCCGACCGGTCGGCGATCGGCCGGGCCCTGGCCAAGAAGCCGGACGACCGGTGGCCGACGTGTTCCGACCTGGTGCGGGCGCTGAAGCAGTCCGGGCTGCCGCTGGCCCCGGCCCCGCCGACCCCGGTGAACACCCCGTACGGGTTGCCGCTCGACGCCGGGTCGGCCCTGGCCACCCGGGTCCAGGCCGACGACGGGCCGCCGTCGCAGCTCCGGGGGCTGACGCCCCCCGCCCGCCCGCCGGCCGGGGTGGA
>JAIEQN010000927.1 GCA_019747685.1 Gemmataceae bacterium | reverse complement strand
GCCCCGGGATGCGGAGGAGGGATCATTTGTAGCCCCGAAGGGGCGACCCACACAGGCGGGTCGCCCCTTCGGGGCCACGGGTTGATGGCAACTCCGACCCGGGGTTGCCACCCCGGGCTATTCCCGGACGCCCCTTCGGGGCGGCAGAATGCGCCGCTCACTTTGCCGGCCGGGGGGGTGGGGCGACGAACGGGTACTTGGCCCGCTCGGCCCGCCACCGCTTCGCCTCGTCCGGCTTGCCCAGGGCGGCGTACAGCTCGACCAGCCGGTCGGCCGCGTCCGGCAGGTTGGCCTGGGCCGCCGGCATCGGCGGGATGTTCGCCCGGTCGGCCAGGAGCCCGGCGTACCCGGCGACCAGCAGCGGCTCGGCCTCGGCCGGCTTGCCCTGGAGGAGTAGCGCCGCGCCGAGCAGGGACCGGGCGTTGGCCGTGTTCCAGGCCTTCGGGTTCAGCTTCTCCCGCAGCTCCAGGCACTCCCGCAGGACCGGCTCGGCCGCCGCCGGGTCGAGGGGGAGGAGCCGCTTGCCGGACATGGCCAGCACGTTGCCGAGTTCCGGGCTGCCGGGCTTCACCTTGGCCCGCGCCTCGGCCAGCCCCTCGCCGACCACCCGGGCCGCATCCGCCGGCCGACCGGCCTTGACGTAGGCGGCGACCAGCTCCGGCCCGACCCACCCGAGTTGGGCCGGGTGCTTGGCCCGGGCGGCGTAGGCCAGCTCCAGGAGCGGCACTCCCTCGGCCACCCGGCCCGCGTCCTTGTAGTTCACCCCCAGGTTGGCGGACATGCGGAGTGTTTCCGGGTGCTCGTCCCCGAGGACCGCCCGTTGCCGCTTCAGGGTGTCTTCGAACAGCGGGATCGACCGGTCCAGTCGGCCCGTCGACCAGTACAAGCCGGCGAGGTTGTTGACGCTGCTCAGGGTCAGCGGGTGATCCGGCCCGAGGACCCGCCTCTGGCCGTCCAGGGCCCTCAGGAGCAGCGGCTCGGCCCGCGAGTATTCACCAGAGTCCAGGTAAATCTTCGCCAGGTGGTTGACGCTCGCCAGGGTGTCCGGGTGGTCCGGACCGAGGGCCTTCTCCCTCCCCGCCAGGACGCGATCGAGTAAGCGCTCGGCCGACCCCGTGTCGCCCTTCTCCTGGTACACGATGGCCAGGTGGAAAACGGCCGTCAGCGTGTCCGGGTGGTCCGGCCCGGGGGCCTTCTCCGCCCCGGCCAGGACGCGATCGAGTAAGCGCTCGGCCGACCCCAGGTCGCCCGTCGCGAGGTACACCGTGCCCAAACCGTGGGCGCACCCCAGGGTGCCCGGGTGGCCCGGCCCGAGGGCTTTTTCCAACCCCTCGAGTGCCCGCTTGAAGAGTACTTCGGCCGTCCGCCAGTCGCCCTGATCCAGGTACAGTTCGGCCAGGTACTGGAGGCTGCTCAGTGTCCTCGGGTGGGCCGCCCCGTGGGCCGTCTCGGAGAGGTTCAGGGCGGCCCGCAGGTGCCCCTCGGCCGCCGGGTAGGCCCCCAGCCCGTGATACGCCTCCCCGATCGTGCCCCGCAGGTCGGCGGCGATCTCCGGCTGGCCGGCGAACCGCCCCTCGATGTCCTTCGACGCCCAGTCGAGGGCCGCCCGGAGGGTCCGGCTCGGGTCGGCCGCCCGGCCCGGGGTCGCCCGCCGCGGGACCCCCTGGACCAGCACCGACTGGAGGAACGCCTTGGCCGCGTTGGCGGCGGCCGTCTGTGCCTCCGCTGCTTTTCGCTGCTCGGCCTCGGCCTGCCGAGCGACCTTTTCGGTTTCGGCGGCGGCCAGGGCGTTCTGCCGCTCCCGCTCGGCCTCCGCTCGGGCCAGTGCGGCCCGGGCCAGCCCGACCGACGTGCCGACGAGGCCGATCACGAGGGTCAGGGCGACCGTCCCCGCCGCAACGACCTGGGGGCGGTTCCGGGCGACGAACTTCCGGGCCCGGTACGCCGCCGACGGCGGCCCGGCGC
>JAIEQN010000424.1 GCA_019747685.1 Gemmataceae bacterium | reverse complement strand
ACGGCCGCCTCCCGGCTGGCCTTGGCCGCGGCCTCGCGGGCGGTCGGGGGACCGAACGTAGGTCCGTCGTCGGCCGGCGGCCGGGGGAGGAGGGCGGCGTCCAGCCCGGCGCTGACGGCGGCGGCCTCGAACCGGGCGACCCGGGCCAGCCGCCACAACAGCAGGGCGGCCCGGGCGGCGAGCTGTTGTTCCACCGCCCCGGCCGGGGCGAGGGAGGCCGACACGTCGGCGACGTGCCGGTCCCAGGCGGCCGGGTCCTCCCCGGCCACCACCGGGGCGGCGGACAGGAGCCCGTGGCGGACCGCGTTCCGGGCCGACGCGGCCTTGCCCGCGGGTGTCCGGGGGCCGGTCGAGAGCTTGGCGTTCGCCCGGTTGGCGGCCAGCTTGGCGAGTGTGGTCATGGGTCGGTGTCCGTGGAGTCCGATGGAATGTCGTCCCGGTGAGCCGTGTTCACCGCCTTCGACCGCCGGCGGCCGGCTGCCCGGTCGAGCCGTCTGTCGACCCGGTCGAGCCGCCGCTGCTCGAAGGTCAGTACCTTCAAGGCGAACCCCAGTTGGGCGACGGACATACGCCGCACGTCCCGGAACCGGCCGAAGTCCAGCCCGCCGCGGAGGGCCGCGTAGACGCGGCAGTCGCTCCCCTGCGAGCTGGTGTAGGTCAGACCGTGGCAGTGCCGGCAGCCGAAGTATCGTCCGGAAAGGTACAGCCTCCGCACCCGCCGGCCGCACGGGATGTTGCCCCGAACCAGCGGGCAGACGAACCACCACCGGACCCCGCCGAGGTGGCACGGGGTCGTCACCAGGCGGACCGGGTAGTCGAGTTCCGCGGTGAGTGACTTGATCGTGTACAGCAGCCGGAGGGTGCCTTCGGTCGGGCCAACGGTGAGAAAGTAGCTGACCGAGGACGAGGCTGTCCCCTCCCCGCCACGCCGCCACTCGAACGCGCCGGGCCGCCCGGTGGTCCCCGGCACCAGGAGGTTCCACCGTTTCAGGCTGGCCGTGTCGATGGCGTGCCGGCCCTCGACCACGTCCTTCTTCGACCACCGCTGTCCGCTGCCGAACCCGCCCACGGCCCACCTCCGCGCTCGCCCCGTTTTTCCGAAATCAATTGCACCGGCGGACCGCCCGCTCACCTGCCTTCGCGGTCAACGCCGATGCAATCAGCAGGTTCCGTCGCCCCTCGGTAGGAAGTTGAAGCCGCACCTCTTCCCCCGACGATGGCGTGTCATCCTCTGGCCAGGGTGACGGACGAGCCACACACCGCGCGGCCACCCTACAGCCGGTCATTGCCCATTCCCCTTCGCCGGTGCGTCACCCTGGAGCAAGCGGGCGAGTCCAGCCCGATCGGCGGGTGACAGGTGGCCTAGCAGCGGGAGCAGCGCAGCCACGAGCGCCGAAGGTGGCTGCTCGGGAGTGGGGTCGGCGGGGTTGGTGCAACCGCCGGTGCAACCGGCCGGGGGAGGCGTCGAATCGCCATGATTTGCAGGCGTTTCGTGGGGCTGCGGGTTGGTTCGGGACCAAGAGGTCGCAGGTTCGAATCCTGTCAGCCCGACTCGCAACCCCCGGAGAACCCGGGGGTTGCTTCATTTCCGGGCCAACACCCCCGCAGCCGGCCCGCGGGTGCGCGCACCCCCGCCGACCTCGTCCACGCGCCCTTGACCGCCGCCGGACGGCGCGGTCTATGGCGCGCATGACCCCGCCCCGGCTGCTCGTCTACCGCGGCCAGCCCGTGCCCGCCCCCAAGCTGGCCCGCCGTAAGTAGCTCCCCCAGAGCACCCTGCTCTCCCGCATCGACCGGCTCGGGTGGACCGTCGAGCGGGCCGCCGACACCCCGGCCCAGGCCAAATTCCGCCCGGCCCCGAAGCGCCCCGCCCCGGGCGGCCCCCGGCCCTGCCCGCCCCTGAAGCGGCACGGCAGCGGCCAGGCCCGCTGCCGCTGGCGGGAAGCCGGGCGGGTCTGCGATCG
>JAIEQN010000610.1 GCA_019747685.1 Gemmataceae bacterium | reverse complement strand
TTCCCGGCTCTGTCCGACATGACAGCGGACCGGCCGCCGGATTGCAAAACAATTCTTGATGGTTTCTCCGGCCGCCCGGTCACTCCGCCGCCCGGGCCCGGTCCTCGATCACGTCGACGAGCAGCGGGTGCCGGCCGAGCGGCTCGGCCAGGGCGAACCGCACCCCCGGGAACCTGCCGGCCAGGTCGGCCCGGGCGGCGGTCAGGTCCTCGACGACGTGGACGCCCGGAGAGAGGAAGTACGGCAGGAGGATGACTTCGGCTGCCCCGTCGGCCACGCACCCCGCCCCGCCGGCCGCGATGTCCGGGTCGGCTAACTCCAGGTACGCGACCCTCACCACCGGGTAGCGGCCGCGGCCGCGGAGGACGTCGGCGACGTGCTCCAGGTCGGCGTTCGCCTCCGGCCGGCGGCTGCCGTGGGCGATGAGGAGGAGGGCGGTCCGGCGGTCGGCGGGGGGTGCCATCGGGGTAGTCGTCGGCGGGGCGACATCAGGGATAAAACGGCCGGCCTCACCCCCGGAACCACCAGAGGGCCAGCCCGATCAGGCACGCTGTCCCGAACTGGAGGGCGGCCATGACCCGCATCCCCCGGCGGAACTCGTCCCGGCGGAGGATCGACCGGCCGGCCCGGAACCGCTCCCCGCTCGGGACGAACACCCGCAGGAACGGCCGCGGGCGGGACGAGAAGAACCAGGTGAGGGCGGCGACCGACGCGAAGCCGAGGAACACGTCCGGCGGCTCGGCCCGGCTCGCGGCACAGGCGATCACCGCCCGGCCCCGGTGAGCGCCTCGTCCAGGGCGGCGGCGAGTTGGGCCGGGGTGAACGGCTTCTGGACGAACCCGTCGGCCCCCTCCGCCGGCCGGCCGAGGTCGCCCAGGAACGGGGTCCCGGACATGTACACCACCTTCAGCCCCGGCCGGGTCGCCCGCACCCGCTCGGCCAGCTCCCGCCCGTCCATCGCCGGCAGCGACAGGTCGGTCAAGAGCACGTCCACCCGGCCGGCCCCGCCGGCCAGGTCCAGGGCCTCGGCCGGGTCCCCGGCCGCCACCACCCCCAGCCCGTGCATCTCCAACAGCCGCCGGGCCAGCGACCGCACCCCGTCGTCGTCCTCGACCAGCAGGACGACCGGCCGGTCCGCGTCGGCCGCCGGCGGGGGCGGGGCCGGGGCGGTCGGCGGCATCGGGGTCGGATCGTCCACCGCCGGGGGCGGGGCCGCGGTGGCCGGCAGCTCGACCACGAACCGGGTCCCCCGGCCGACCGCCGTCTCGAACCCGACCCGCCCGCCGAGGGTCTGGACGATCCCGTACACCGTGGCCAGCCCCAGCCCGGTCCCCTGGCCCGGCGGCTTGGTGGTGAAGTACGGCTCGAACACCCGGGCCTGGACATCCGGCGGCATCCCCTCCCCGGTGTCGGCGACCGCCAGCCAGACCCACCCGTGCGGGTGGTTCGGGTCCGGGTCCCGGCCCGGGCCGGTGCCGATCGTCAGCGCCCCGCCGGCCGGCATCGCGTCCCGGGCGTTGACCGCCAGGTTGAACAGCACCTGGCTGATCAGCCCGGCGTCGGCCCGGGCCGGGTGGAGGTCGTCGGCCAGGTCGAGCCGGACCTCGACCCGGCCCCCGATCACCCGCCCGAGCAGCCGGGCGGTGTTCCGGACGACGGCGTTCAGGTCGAGCGGCTGGGGGGCGACCGGGTGCCGCCGGCCGAACGTCAACAGCTGCACGGTCATGGCCGCCGCCTGGGCCCCGGCGTCGCGGATGTCGGCGGCCAGGTCGGCGGCCCGGCCGCCGGCCGGGACCTCGTCCCGCAACAGGTCGGCGCACCCGTTGATGACGGTGAGCAGGTTGTTGAAGTCGTGGGCGATCCCGCCGGCCAGCCGGCCGACCGCCTCGAGCTTGGCCGCCTGCCGGAGCTGTTCCTCCAGCCGGGCGTTGCCGGCCCGCTGCCGGGCCGCCTCGGCGAC
>JAIEQN010000500.1 GCA_019747685.1 Gemmataceae bacterium | reverse complement strand
GCTCGGCCAGGTGGCGGGCGTCCCGGGGCCGCCGGTCCGGGCGGGTGGCCAGGCACATCTGGAGGACCCGGGCCTGGGTGTCGGTAAACCCGTGGGGGCGGAACTCCTCCATCCACTCGGTCCCGACCGGGGCGGCGGCCGCCGGGTCCCGCTTGAGGAGCTGGTACCAGATCACCCCGAGGGCGTGGACGTCGTCGGTCGGGGCCGGGGGCTCCTTCTTGGACTGCTGGGGGGAGGCGTACAGGGCGGTGGCCGCCCCCCGGTGGGCCAGCCGCTGCTGCTCGCCGCGGGCCCCGCCGCGGGCGAGTTCGAGCGACCGGACGGACTCGATCTGGCCCCACCCGTAGTCGGTCACCCAGAGGGTGAACTTCCCGCCCTCGGTCGGGTGGAGCAGGACGTTGGACGGCTTCAGGTCGCGGTGGACCTCGCCCTTGGCGTGGGCCTCGGCGACGATCCCGGTCAGCCGCTTCATCAGCTTCAGGGCGGCCTCCGGCTTGGCCCCGTCGTACCGCCACCGCCACTCCAGCATCAGCCCGGCCAGGTCGTACCCGTAGACGAACGGGGCCTCCAGGCAGGGCGGATCGGACTCCAGGTAGACCGACCGCAGGGGCAGGACGCCGGACTGCTGGTTCAGCCCGAACGCCCGGGTGAACAGGTCGGTCCCGGCCTTGACCCGCTGCCGAGCCTCGGGGTCGACGGCGAACTTGAGGGCGGCCGGCGGGTGGTCCGGGTCGTCCGGGTGCTCGGCCCGCCAGACCTCGGAGCACTCGCCCAGCCCCCGCAGCTCGGCCAGCACCCACCCGTCCACCCCGGCCGGCTTGTCCCCGGGGCGGAACCGCGGGATGCGGGGCGGGAGGAACGGGAGGAGGTCGTCGGCCTTGTACAGGATCAGCTTCTCGGGGGCGGTCGCCCCGCCCGGGTCGGACGGCCGGCGGAGGTGCTGGCGGACGGTCGGGGGCAGGGCCCGGAGGTAGTCGGCCAGCGGCTCCTTGGGGACGGAGTGAGTCTGGCTGAGGTCGGCGATCAGCTCGGCGATCCGCCGCTCGTACTCGTGGGGCGGGCACCCGGCGGCGTCGTGGAGGGCGGCCCGGAGGTCGGTCCCCGGGAGCTTCTGGTGGGCCAGGTCGTAGGCGGCCTTGGCGAAGTCGTGGAGGATGTCGGCGAACGGCCATTGGCCGCGGAGGGCCTTGCGGCCCTTCTCGCACAGGGCCTGGCCGACACACTCGAGGAGGGCCTGCAGGCGGGGCATGGGCACGGGCCTCCGGGCCGGGGTGGTGGGAAGCGACCGGCGGCGGCGTGGGCGGCGCGAGTTGGTTTGAGTGTAGGCGGAAATCCCACTGGACACAAGCGCGGGAGTCCGTACCGCCGGGCGGGCTGGACACGCCGGCCGCCGGCGCGGTACGGAAGCCGCCGGCCCTACGCCCGGGTGCCGGCGGCACAGGCCCTCCCCACCTGTGTTGTCGAAGACGCACGGACATTCTTGCCCGTGCGCCGGGCGCCCGGGGCCGCCCGAGGCTCGCCCGTGCCCGCCCAAGGCGTCCATTCGCCGGACCACCGCCGGCATTTGGCCCACACCGCCCGGGTCCGGGCCGGCCGGACCGACTGTCATCTGCTCCTCATCGGCGACAGCCTGACGGCCAGGTGGCTGCACCCCCGGCAGGGGCGGGGGGCGTTCGCCCGCCACCTCGCCGGCCGGGGCGGTGGCCGCGGGCGTCTTGCGGTGTGCCGCCGACCTGATCGACCGGCTGCCGGCCGCGGAACTGCTGGTGCTGGGCCTGCCGCCGTGTGCCCACTACGGCCTGCACCTGCCGGCGGTGGTGGCCGCGGTGAACGCGGCGGTGGAGGCCGGCGTCCCCGCCCTCGGCCGGCGGGCGACTTACCTCGACACCGCGGCGGCGTTCACCCGGCCGGACGGGGCGATGGACCGAGCGCGGTACGCCCCGGACCTGGTCCACCTGT
>JAIEQN010001056.1 GCA_019747685.1 Gemmataceae bacterium | reverse complement strand
TACCACCCGGCCGCGCTGTTGCGGAACGAGGCGTGGAAGAAGGACACCTGGGAGGACATGAAGATGCTCCTCCGGACGATGGGCCGGCCGATCCCGGGGGCCAAGTCGTAGCAGCCGGTCGCCCGCTCTGGCAGGGTGTGTCGAGCGGCACCGAAGGGCACGCGACGACGCACCCCACGTCGTCCGGTGCGTCTCGCGTCCCCTCCGGGGCCGCTCGACACACCCTACGGGGCAACGCCGTGTGGCCGTGGTGGGTGCCTGATCCTCGGCGTCCCGGCGGCCCTGCTCATCGTGCTGAACTGGGTCGGGCTGATCGCGGCGTTGCGGACGGGTCGTGGTTACTCCACCGTGCCCGGTGTGTTCGGGGCCGCCGGGGCTTTGGCGTGCCGGGTGTGCCCGGCCGAGGCGGTTCGGTCACTCTGGTGGTTGCCCCTCCTGCTCGACCTGGGCTGTCTGGTCCTCGTGTACACCCTGCTGGCCGTATTATGGCACCCGGTCGCCCGGGTGGCCGGCCGCCGGTCGCCGTTCGACCCACCCGCCCCGTAGCCGGACTCGCCAGAGTTCGGCCGCAGTCGAGCGGGCCGAACTCTGGCGAGTCCGGCTACCGGCCCGGCCCGCCCCTCGGCCGGCTTGGTCCTACCCTACGAAACCGGGTAGATCGACACCGCCAGGGCCATCCCCAACCCCCCGGCGAGCCGGACCAACGCGGCCGGGAACGTCACCGACTGGGTGAACGTGCCGACCCGGTCGAGCCCGAAGTCCAATACCACGCCGTCGAGGCCAGCCGCGTCCCGGAGCCGGGCCAACTCGGTTTGGTGGCTGGTCAGGAATGTGATCGCGTCCCGGACCTGCCCGAAGAAGTCTGCGCCCCCGGCCTCGCTGACGACCAAGCTGAACCCCGATCCGTCGTTCGGGGGGCGGCCGGGCCGGGCTTCGCCCCGCCGCCAGACCGCCGACGGCTCGAACGGGCTACCCGCCAGGCACGTATCGACCGCGAAGTCCCGGCCACCGACCCGGAGGACGCACCCGGCCATCACCCGCCCCCGGCCGGGGCGGCGGCCGGCTCGTCGGCCGCCGGGGCCAGCGCGACCAGCGTCTCGATGAGCTGCTTCATCGTCACCGGGTCGTGCAGGATCGCCCCGTTCGGCCGCGACACCGCCCGGTTGGCCCACACCCGCTGGTCGGCCCCCAGGATCAGCACCGCCCCGATGTCGACCGCGTTCGTGTCCGCCTCCCGCAGAACCCGGTTGAACGCCTCCACCCCGTCCTCCCCGACCGTCCGGGCGTCGACGATCAGGGCGTGGAACGGCTGCTCCTTGAACCGCCGGACGGCCTGGTTCGGGTCGATCGACAGGAGCACCCGGAACCCGTTCGCCTTGAACTTGTCCCGGATCGCCTCCCGGAGCTTGTCGTTCCCCTCGACCACGAACAGGGTCCGCGGGCCGGCCGCCACCCGGGACTGGACCTCCAGGGCGGCGTGCCCGCCGAGGTCGGCCCGGCAGTGGGTGACCGCCTCCAGCAGCTCGGCCGGGTTCTGGAACCGCTCCCGCGGGTCGAACGCGACCATCTTGGCGATCAGCTTCTGGAGCGGCTTGGGCAGCCCGTACTCCGGCCCCCGCCGGGCCAGGGTGTCCTCCACGTCGTGGTACCGCTTGGCCATCATCCGGACCTGCCGGTCCTTGGTCACCGGCATCAGGGCCTCGCCGGTGACCATCTCGAACAGGACGGTGCCGAGGAAGTAGATGTCGCTCCGCACGTCCCCGGGCTTCATCCCGGTGGCCTTCTCCAGTCCGGCGTAGTCGACCGTCCGGTCGACCGCCACGTCCTCGTCCCGGTCGGTCTGCCGCATCAGGTGGACCGACCCGGCGGCGCTGGTGATCTCGGCCAGCCCGAAGTCGACCAGCTTGGCCTGCCCGGTGGCCGCGATCAGGATGTTGGTCGGCTTGATG
>JAIEQN010001013.1 GCA_019747685.1 Gemmataceae bacterium | reverse complement strand
CTCGGCGGCCGCCGCCCGGACGGCCGGGCCGGCGGCCAGCAGGTGCCGGACGCCGGCCGGCAGCCCGGGGTCGGTGGCGTGCAGGTCGACGAACGACTCCCCGACCTGGGCGGCGGCCCGGGGGCCGTGGGGCGTCTGGACGGTGGCGAGGCGCATGCGGCGGCTCCGGCTGTTCGGGGGAGGAATGCGGGGTATTGAATGGGGGAGCGGCGGACCGGGTAGGGTTGGCCGAATGCCACCCGACGGAACCGACCACCCCGCGCCGAACTCGAAACTCGAAACTTGAGACTCGAAACTGATGACGACGATCTGGCTCACGCGCCACGCCGAGACGGCGCTGCCGACCGTGTTCCACGGGGCCGAGTCCGACGTCGGGCTGAGCGACCTCGGCCGGCGGCAGGCCGACGCCGCGGCCGACTGGTTCCGCCCGCTCCGGCCGACGGCGGTGGTGTCGTCGGCCATGCTCCGGGCGACCGCCACCGCCGGCCCGATTGCGGCCGCGTGTGGCCTGCCCCACCTCGTCGAGCCGGACCTGCACGAGCGGCGGGTCGGCTCCCTCTCGGGGATGGCCTTCTCGATGGACGCCGGGCCGTGGCCGGAGACGATCGCCCGCTGGGCGGCCGGCGAAACCGCCTACTCCTCCCACGGGGCCGAGTCGTTCGACGCCATCCGCGGCCGGGTCCTCCCGGCCTTCCTCCGGGTCGCGGAGCGACACGCCGGCGGCCGGGTGGTGGTCGTGGCCCACGGGGTCGTGTGCAAGGTGCTGATGCTCTCCCTGCTGCCCGGGTGGGGCGTGGCCGACTGGGTCCGGTTCGGGCGGGTGGCGAACCTGTCGGTCAGCGAGCTTCACCTCGACGGGGCGACCTGGGCGGCCGGCGAGCTGCTGCGGGTGCCGCCGCCGGTCGACGAACTCACCGCCGGCGAGCCGACCGGGACGGGGGAGAAGTCTTCCGGCTAAGTTTCGGGTCTCGAGTTTCGAGTTTCGAGTTCCGGTTGGTTGGCCTCACGGTAGCACCGGCAACGTGAGCAGGGCTGGGCGCGGCAACTCGAAACTTGAGACTCGAAACTCGAAACTCCCCGGTGTGGTTCGGATGAAGCCGTCGCGCCGGCGCGACCGATACCACTTCCCGGCGGGCGGGCACCGGATTGCCCGGGCGGGGCCGGTGGGGGAGCCGGCGGCCGCCGCGGACGAGAGCCCGGCCGAGGGGGATGGCATGACCGGCCACGAGGCGCTGGCCCCGGCCACCGAGACCGAGGTCCTCCGCCAGCAACTGCTGAGGGCCCAGCGGCTCAGCAGCGTCGGCGAGTTGGCCTCCAGCATCGCCCACGAGTTCAACAACATCCTGACCACCATCATCAACTCGGCCAAGCTCGGCATGCGGAACCCGGACCCGGGCG
This sequence comes from Gemmataceae bacterium, assembly GCA_019747685.1. GTDB lineage: Bacteria > Planctomycetota > Planctomycetia > Gemmatales > Gemmataceae > Urbifossiella. The sequence continues at coordinate 547 of JAIEQN010001013.1, read as the reverse complement.
AGAAGCAGCAGGCGTTCGAGCGGGTCATCAAGGCCGGCCGGCGGGCCGCCGACATCGCCGGCGGGATGCTCGGGTACGCCCGCAAGGCCACCACCACCCGCCAGCCGTGCGACCTGGCCGGGCTGGTCGAGGAGGTGCTGACCCTGACCGGCAAGGACCTGGCCAAGCACCGGGTCCAGGTGGATACGCGGGTCGTCGCGCGGCCGACCGTCTGGGCCGTCCCGGGGCAGGTCGAGCAAATCCTGGTGAACCTGGTCCTCAACGCCCGGCAGGCGATGCCCAACGGCGGCCGGCTGCGGGTCGAGGTCCGGGACGACCCGGCCGGCGAGGTGGCCGAGGTCCGGGTGGCCGACACCGGGGTCGGCATCCCGCCGGACCAGTTGCGGCAAATCTTCGAGCCGTTCTTTACTACCAAGCAGCCGGACGAGTACGGCCGGGGCGGGACCGGGCTGGGGCTGTCCGTCTGCCGCCAGATCATCGAGCAGCACCACGGCCGCATCCGGGTCGAGAGCGTGGCCGGGAAGGGGTCGGCGTTCACCGTCAAGCT
>JAIEQN010000624.1 GCA_019747685.1 Gemmataceae bacterium | reverse complement strand
CCGAGGGTGTTGTACCCCCAGTAGTTGGTCAGCCCCTTCTCGACGAGGTAGTGGTCGTCCAGCCGGTAGTGGACCGGCAGCAGCTCGACGGCGGTGACGTTCAGGTCCTTCAGGTGGCGGACGGCGGCCTCGCAGCCGACCCCGGCGTAGGTCCCGCGGAACTTGTCCGGGACGCCCGGCAACTTCTTGGTGAACCCCTTGACGTGCAGCTCGTAGATGAACGTCTCGTGCCAGGGCGTATTCGGCCGGCGGTCGTCGCCCCAGGTGAACGCCTCGTCCACCACGGCCGCCAGCGGGGCGTACGGGGCGCTGTCCTCGTCGTTGCGGGACAGGTCGGCGTCGGGGTGGCCGAAGGCGTAGGCGAACAGGCTCGGGTGCCACTTGGCCTCCCGGCCGACGGCCTTGGCGTAGGGGTCGAACAGGACCTTGTTCCGGTTGAACCGGTGGCCCTCGGCCGGGTCGAACGGGCCGTCGACCCGGTAGCCGTAGAGCTGGCCGGGCAGCACGTCCGGCAGGTAGCAGTGGAAGACCTGGTCGGTCCGGTCCCGGAGCGGGATGACCTCCTTCGGGGCGGGGGCGTCGGGGTGGTCGAACAGGCACAGCTCGGCGGCGGTGCCGTTCTCGGAGAACAGGGCGAAGTTCACCCCGGCCCCGTCCCACGTCGCCCCGAGCGGATACGGTCGCCCCGGCCACACGCGCATACGCGATACCAGTTTTTAGTGTTTAGTGTCTTGTGTTTAGTACGGACGCGGGTTGTCCGGCGGCCAGGAGAAATGCGAATCCTGTACCGGGTGGGAGAAGGTGGCCGGGGGCGGGGGGTCGGGAGAACGGTGAGCAACGAACTGCGCGGTGGTGTGACGAAGCCCGCCGGTCGAGGCCGGCGGGCTCGACCCTCCGTCAACGGGGCAGGGTCAACACCGGCGGCCCGGCCGTCGGGGCCCCGCACCCGCCGCCGAAGCACCCGACCTGCGGCTTGTCGCACGGCCCGCCCGGCCGGCACCGGGCCGGCAGCAGCCCCTCGAACAGCCCCTTCCCGGGGACGTAGATGCGGTCGCCGGGCTGGAGCTGGTAGTTGGTGCTGGTGTCCCCGAGCTGGACGATGTTCGAGTAGCAGACCGGGAAGACCACCCGGCAGTTGTCCGGCGGGGTCGGGCGGCTCAGTACGATGTTCTGGAGGCCGGCCCGGTTGGTGACGCCCCCGGCCCGGATGATCCCGTCCAGCACGGTGTCGAACCCGTTCACCGGGAACGCCCCGGGGGCGTTCACCTCGCCCAGGACGTAGTACACCTTGCTGGTCCGGCCGATGATCCGGACCGTCACCCCGACCGGCTCCTTGAGCTTCTCCTTCTCGCCCTCCTTGGCCGAGATGGCCGTCGACACCAGGGCGACGATCTGCTCCTGGGTCCGGCCGGCGACGACCGGCCGGCCGTACACCCCGAGGTCGATGGTGCCGTCGGCGAAGACGACTTGGTCCGGCGGCAGCCGGACCGGGGAGTCGAGGTCGGTCGGCTGGACGAGCAGGGTGTCGCCCGGCTCGACGACGTAAGCGGGTTGCAGTTCCTTGGCCAGCTCGCGGGGGACGGCCGGGGCCGGCGGGCTGGTGTTGCGGATGGCCTTGGTGGCCGGCAGGAGCTGGTTGGCGGGGGGCGACAGCCCGAGGGTTTCACACCCGGTCGCCGCCGTGACGATGACCCACAGGGCGAACGCCCCGCCGAACCGGACGGTCCTACGCATGGCCCGACTCCTGTCACCCGGACTCCCCGGGCTACCGGAGTTATCGGGCCGACCGGCACCGCCGCTTAAGGTGCAAATCGCGCACTCGACGCCATTACCCCACCGGGCCGGCGGCCGCGGCCGCGAACTTCCGGAAGTCGGCGACGGCCCGCTCCAGGTCGGCCGGGTCCCGGCCGAGGGCGGCGGCCACCTCGGGGAGCGGGCGGATGTC
>JAIEQN010000318.1 GCA_019747685.1 Gemmataceae bacterium | reverse complement strand
CGCGGTCGGGTGCGGCTCCCGGAACTCGGCCGCCGGGCCGGTCCGGGTGCCGGACAGATCCCACAGGTAGACGGCGGTGCCGTTTGCCGCCGTGGCCAGGGTCGTCCCGTCCGGGGAGAAGGTCAGGGCCGTTGCCGGCCCGCCGAGCGGGAACTCCCGAACCACCCGCCCGGTGTCCGCGTCCCGGATGCTCGCCCCGTCGGCCTCGGCCAGGGCCACCCGCCGCCCGTCCGGGGAGAACGCCGGGGCGCTCGCCCAGGTCCCGGCCGGCGGGCAGTCGAACCGCCCGACCTCCCGCCACGTCCCGACCTCCCGGACCACCAGCTTGGCCGCCACCAGGCTGTGCGACCACGACCGCGGGCCGGTCGACCGGGTTTCGTACCGGCAGACCGCGTAGCCGACCCGGCGGCCGTCCGGGCTGACGGCCGCCGCGGAGCCGGCGCCGAGCGTGTCGTCCCCGAAGGTGGTGGCCGTCTCCCCGGTGGTCAGGTCGACGGCGGCCAGCCCCTCGCCCGGCATCGGGGTGTCCCCGTCCCGCGGCAGCAACTGGTCGACCAGGGCGTACCGCCCGTCCGGCGAAAGCCCGAACAGCCGCCCCCCGTTCGGGGCCGGGATGGTCTTCTCGGTCAGGCCGGTGTCGGCGTCGCGGAACTCGATCGACTGCCCGAACCGAAGGACCAGCCGCCGGCCGTCGGGGGTGAACCGGACCATGTGGGGTGAGGTCCCCTCGTCCTTGGCGCCGTCCCGCCACACCTCCCGCCCGGCGTCCCGGTCGACCACCCGGAGGGGACCGGTCTGGACGACCCGCCGGCCGTCCGGCGACAGGTCGCCCTGGCCCCAGTTGTCGGGGCCGGTCGGCCGGGCGGCGGACCGACCGGTCCGGACATCCCAGGCCGCCCACCCGAAGGTGAATGGCCGGGCCCCCAGGCGGGCGGCGACGGCCCGGTCGCCGACGAACCGCAACTCGCTGACGCCCTCGGCCGGGTCGGCGGACTCCGGTAGACGGTCCCCGGCGGCCGCGTCCCAGAGGGTGAAGGCCCCGTAGTCCCCGGCGGTCACCAGGGTCCGGCCGTCCGGCGACAGGGCCCCGACCCGTGTGTTCCACCCGCCGCCGAACCGCCGGACGAGCCGCCCGGAGCCGAGGTCCCACACCCCGATCCCGCCTTGGCCGTCCGGCCCGGCCAGGGTCCGCCCGTCTGGGCCGACCGCCCGCCACCACAGGTAGACCGGGGGGAGGGCCACGCCCCGCTTGGCGACCAGGTCGCGGACCACCGCCGCCGGCGGGCTGCCGTGGCGGACGGCGATCACCCGCCCGCCGTCCGGGGTGAACGTCAGCTCGATCGGGTGCTGGCCGGGCATCTCCCAGGCGTCGACCACGGCCCCGGTGTCGGTGTCGAACACCCGGGCCGTGTCGTTGTCCCCGATGGCCACCCGGCGGCCGTCGGCCGACAACACGGCTTGGCCGAACGGCCCCCTCACGTCGGCCGGGTGGTGGGTGGCGGCCGGCTTCCCGGTCCGGGCGTCGAACACCCGGAGGACGGCCTTCCCGGGGGTGAGGGCGGACGCGGCCACCGCCCGCCGCCCGTCCCCGCTCAAGGCCCACACGTGCGGGGCGTCGAGCCGGGGGAAGTCGACCCGCCCGAGCGGCCGCCCGGCCGGGTCGAACCGGTCGACCCGCCCGGCCTGCTGGCCGGCGACCAAGACGGCCACCCCGCCGTCCGGGCCGACCTGCGGGAGCGGGAGTTGGTGGCCGTCGAGCTCGTCGCCCGGCAGGTCGGCCCGCCACCGGGGCCGGCCGGTCCGGGCGTCCGTCACCCGGACCTCCCCCGACCCGACGGAGACGACGGCGGACCCGCCCGGGGTGAAGCACGGGTACCACGAGGCGTGGGGGGTACGGAACCGGGCCGACCCGAGGACGGCGAAGACGCCCGGCGGCGGGTC
>JAIEQN010000483.1 GCA_019747685.1 Gemmataceae bacterium | reverse complement strand
AGCTTCGACCGGGACGACCTGCCGCTGGTGGCCAAGGTGGCCGACCGGGCCCACACCTGGATCCACGAGCACCGGCCCCCGGCCGGGTGGTCGGTGGTCGAGGGCGGCGGGGAGCTGGTTCCCCCGGCCGCCGACGAGTCGTAACCCCGGGCCGGGCTACCCGGCGTCTTCCCCGCCGGCCGGCTCGAACGGCCGGACCGGCCGGCGGTACATGCGGAGGCAGGTCCGGGGAAGTTCCTCCAGCCCGGCTGCCGTCCGGGCCCGGTTCACCGCCCGCAGGATGCCCAGGCACTGGGACCGGACCGGGGCGTAGGGCTCGAATGCCAACACCTCGCGCATCTCGGCCGCCAACTGGTCCGCCGACCGCTTACCCGCGGTCCCGACCAGGTAGGCCTTGAGCCCCAGGTACACCGGCTGGTCGATCCGGACGTGGGCGTGCCCGCCGCGGACGCTGATTGAATACCCGCTGAACCGGACCGGGGTCTTCCGTACGTCCCGGACCAGGTCACGCTCCGCCTCGAAGAACGGGCTTTCCCCGTGGGTGGCGAGGAGGACGAAGAACCGGCGGTACCGGAGGTAAGCGTGGCTCGCGGCCCCGGCGGCCTTGCGCCGGGCCCGGGCCCACTTCGACAGCCCGACCCCGTACTTCGCACACAGCTTGGCGTCGACCGCGGCCGGGTCCTTGTACGGCGGGATGACCCCGGTGACGTAGAAGACGTACCCGCGGGCGACGTAGGCGACGGCGAGCTGCTGGACGAACCCCGCGATGGTGGTGGCCTCGACCGGGCGGTGCATGCCCCTCTGTCGGCCGGACGCCGCCGTCCGGTTCAGCCGGACTCAAACGCCGATTCCGACCCGCACGCCCGGGCGGCGGGCAAGTGGGTGGTTGTGTTGATCGGCCCAACCACCCGAACGCCGCTGTGAACGAACCTTCTTCGACCAGCCCCGTCGGTGACGACTCGCGAACTCCCTGTGCCACCATCGAGAGCCCCGGGTCCGGTCGGGCCTCGAAGGGCGTGGTCACCTCTTTCCCCTGTTGACCGTCCTCAACGTATGGAGGTAGCGGCCGGTAAACCTCTCGCGGCCGACTTCCGGTCGGTCGTCCGTCGTCCTCGCACCGAACGAACCGGGCCCCGCGTTCCAGGCGGTCCCGGCCGTTCCCCGCGCGACTCCCATGTCCTGGGCGTGGCCCCCGCGCCGCGGTGTGTGTCCCACGCCGCTGGCGCCAGCCGGCGAACGCATCGATCGCCATCGCTCGTCGCCGCTTTCGTCGCCGTTGTCCCCGGCACCACCCGTGGGGACCGGACGGCCGCCCCACTGCCTTGCAGGGCGTCCGCTCGGCTCGCCGCCGACTCCTACTCGCGGCCCGCTCCCCCTCTGTGGCGTGACTCCCGGCCGACATCGCCGGGCCGCGGGGTACCGGCCCGCCGGCCACAGAGGCTCCCAAGTTAGCTCCGACCTTCGGCCGGCGGATCACGTCGCTAGGGGGTGTTACCCCCCGGGGCTCGCGCGGCATGTGCCCGGCTCCCGCCGGGCCACGATTTCCAGAACCAGGGGCGTCCCGATTTCGGGGGCCAGAAAGAGGAAGCGGCTCCCCTACCACCCCGCGCGGCTGCTTCGCGGTTCGGCCTCGCGTCTTCCGCCGGTCTCACTGGCAACGCCTTGGCGGCGCGCTCGTGGTTGAGCTGTTCGCGTCCCCGCTTTACGCCTCACGGGATACCCGACCGCGGTCAGCGGCCGGACCGTCCGGTCGCCCGGACCGGTGCTCCCCACGCCAGCGGGGTTGCGCGGGCGTTGACCGGGACATGAACCCGGATAGCCGTCTGGCGGCTTTCGCCCTCGCCCCCCGGCGGGATTCCCACCCGCTTTGTGTCGGAGCGGCCCGGCTGCCGCGCGGCAGCCGGGCGTGTCCTTGTCGCCCCCTGTTCCGTCAAAG
>JAIEQN010000194.1 GCA_019747685.1 Gemmataceae bacterium | reverse complement strand
CGGTCAGGTCCGTCGGGTAGGGCTTCCTGCTCATCACGACAGGCTATCGCCGACCCCATTTTGGACAAGCTCTGAGGGGGCGTCGGCCAGTTCTTCACCCTCTCCCCTTGAGGGAGAGGGTTGCCCCGCGCCGCGGGGTGAGGGGAAGATGACGGGCCCCCGTCCCCTCACCCGCGGCACTGCGTGCCGCTGCCCTCTCCCTCAAGGGGAGAGGGCGGAAGACACCGCCGGTCCGCCCGCCGGAACCGCGAATCACTTCTTCCCGGCCTTGGCCAGCCCCTCCTGGAGTAGGAGCAACTCCTTTTCGGCCCCGAGCCGCCAGAACCGGGCCAGGTGGAGTACCTGGGGCCGGTCCGTCCCGGCGTTCACCCGGGCCTCGACGAACCGCTCCCACCCCTTGAACGCCACCACCCGGGCCTCGTAGGCGGCCACCTTCCCGGCCGCGTCCGGGGCCAGCTCGGCCTTGACCTTGTACACCTCCGCCGCCACCCGGTAGTACTCCTCGAAGTCCGGGCCGTCGATCTGGCCCAGCTCGATCCGGGCCCGAACCCGGGCCAGAAACGACTCGCCCTCGTGGACCTGGGCCACCCGGACCTTGTCGAGCGGGGTGGCGTTGGCCGGGAACACGAGCTTGGGGAGGGCCGGGGGCGGGCCGTCCCCCGGCCGCCCGGCCGGCGGCGGGACCAGCTTCGGGAAGGCGGTGTACGGGTCGGCGTCGGCCGCGGGCCGGGCCGACCCGTGGCCGGCCGCGGCCGCGACGAGGACGAGCAAGCCGAGGGTCACGGGGCGGGCGGGCATGGCGGCCTCCGGGGGTGGGTCGGGGCGACACCCCCGATCATACCCGCCCGGCCGGGCTACTTCTTCCCCGGCGGCGGCCCGCTCTTCAGGAACTCCTGGTACAGCAAGAGGTCGATCTCGGCGTCGGCCCGGGCGGCGGTGGCCAGGGCCGCCTCCCCGGGGAACGACCCGCCGGCCTTGACCCGGTCCCGGGCCAGCCGCTCCTCGTCCTTGAGCAGGTCGACCCGCAGTTGCAGCCACTTCACCCGCCCGGCCGGGTCCTGCTCCAGGTCGGCCGCGTTCTCGGCCAGGACCATGACCAGCCCGGTCAGCTCGTTCGGGGCCGACACCCCGGCCTTGACCGTCTTCGCCAGGGTCTGGGCCGCCTCCAGCCGGGCGTTGTACCGCTCCTTGCGGAGCTTGCGGACCGGGGCGTCGTTCGGGTCGGCCGGGGCCGGCTTCAGCCCGGCGATCCGGGACAGGACCGACGCCGGGTCGGCCTTCCCGGCCGGGGGCTGGGCGACGGCGACGGCCAGGCAGCAGGCGGCGGCGAGCATGACGGCCTCCGGGAACGCGACGAGGGCCGGGCGGCCGCCCGGCCCTCGTGATTGTACCCGCCCCGGCCCGGGCTACTCGCTCCCCCGGGCCGCCGGCAGCCGGAGCGTCGCCCCCTCGGGCACCTGGTTGGGGGCGTAGCTCGGGTTCAGGTCGTACACCTCCTGCCACCGGCTCGCGTCGCCCAGCGCGTCCCGGGCGACGACCCGCATGGTCGTGCCGCCGGCCGGGACGGTGTACGACCGCGGCCGGCTGGCCCGGAACGGGTCGGCCGCGGCCCCGGACTGCCACTCGCCGGCCGCCGGCAGCCCGGCCCGGGTGCCGACCGGGACCGTCCCGCCGGTCAGTTGCGGGAACTGCTTCTTGAGGACGTGGACCGGCGGCACGTCGACCGGCTGGTCCGGCACGAGTTGCCGGTTCCGGTTGTACGCCTGGAGGGCGGCGGCGAACCGCCCGTCGGCGTAGAACTCCCGGCTGACCGCCTCGTACCGGTCGCCCGGCTTGGGGTAGTACACGTCCACGTCGAACGAGGTCTGGGGCGGCCGCTCGGCCGCCGGCGGGGCCGCGCCCGGGGCGACCGTCGGGCCGCCGGGGGCGGTCGC
>JAIEQN010000362.1 GCA_019747685.1 Gemmataceae bacterium | reverse complement strand
GCGGTCCCAGGAGACCAGCCGATGTCCCGCCTGTTCGCCGTCGTCGCGGTCCTGCTCGCCGCCCTGCCGGCCTCGGCCCAGGTCCGGATCAAGGACATCACCGAGGTGGCCGGGGCCCGGTCGAACCAGCTCATCGGCCTCGGGCTGGTGGTCGGGCTCGACCAGACCGGCAGCCGCGGCACCTTCACCCAGCAGCTCGCCGTCGACCTGCTCCAGCGGCAGGGGGTGACGACCGGCATCTTCAGCCAGCTCCCGGCCGAGTCGGTCCTCCGCTCGACCAGCATCGCCGCCGTCCAGGTGATCGCCGAGATCGGGCCGTTCGCCCGCAAGGGGACCCGGATCGACGTGCTGGTCTCGACCATGGACGACAGCCGCAGCCTCCAGGGCGGGACCCTCCTGTTCACCGCCCTCCGCGGGGCCGACGGGGAGGTGTACGCGACCGCCCAGGGGGCGGTGTCGATCGGCGGTTTCTCGGTCACCGCCCAGGCGTCCGGGGTGCAGAAGAACCACCTGAACGCCGGCCGGGTGCCGGGCGGGGCGATCATCGAGAAGGAGGCCCCCGGCGAGGTGGTGTTCGACGGGAACAAGGCCCAGCTCCTGCTCAAGGAGCCGGACTTCAACACCTCCCGGCTGATCGCCAAGACGATCAACGACCGCATTCCCGGGACAGCGATCCCACTCGACCCCGGGTCGGTCCTGTTGTGCATCCCGCCGGACCTGTGCAAGAACCCGACCCAGTTCCTGGCCGAGGTCGGGCTGCTGGAGGTGCGGCCGGACGTGCCCGCCCGGGTCATCATCAACGAGCGGACCGGGACCGTCGTGGCCGGGGAGAACGTGTCGCTGGCCACGACGGCCGTGAGCCACGGGAACCTGTACATCGGGGTGGCGACCAGCACCGTCATCTCCCAGCCGCAGCCGTTCTCCGGCGGGCAGACGGCGGTGGTCCCGCAGGCGACCATCTCGGCCGCCGAGGAGCGCCGCCGGATGATCATCGTCCCGCAATCGACCACGGTGGCCGAGGTCGCCCGGGCCTTGAACGCCCTGGGGGTGACGCCCCGGGACCTGATCGCCATCTTCCAGACGCTCAAGACGGCCGGGGCCCTGCACGCCGAGCTGATCATTAACTAAGTCCGGCAAGGACTGGCCCGCTGATGACGCAGATCGAACCGCAGATGAAACCGGGTTGAATACCGTGTTCTGATCCGGCTTGATCTGCGTCGAAGTCTGCGTCATCAGCGGGCCGGTTTTGTCCGCCCCCAGGAGAAAACCATGACCGGGCCGGAAGGAATCTCGTCCCCGGCGGCCGCCCTGTCGCCGCTCGCCGGCCGGGCCGGTGCTACAGTCCCCCCGAAGGCGGCCGAGGCGAAGCTCCGCGAGATGGCCAAGGAGTTCGAGGCCACCCTGCTGGCGATGCTGCTCAAGGAGATGCGGCAGACCCTGGACGAGGACGGCGGGGGGTTCTTCCCCGGCGACACCGGCGACGTGCAGGGCGGCTTGTTCGACATGTTCATGAGCAAGCACCTGGCCGACGCCGGCGGGGTCGGGCTGGCCGCCGCCCTGGTCCGCCAGATGACCCCGCCGGCCCCGCCGACGACCACCGATGCCCGACCCGCTCCCGCCCTCCGCCGCGTTGCTTGACCACCTCCGGGCCGAGGAAGCCCTCCTCGGCCGGGCCCGGGCTGTCCTGACCGAGCTTCACGCCGCCGTCCGCCGGGGCGACCTGTCGGCCACCGACGCCGCCCGCCCGAAGCTCGACGAAATCACCGCGGCCACGGCCGGGCGGCGGGCCGCCCGGGACGCGGTCGCCGCCGAACTGGCCGCGGCCGTCGGCCTCCCGCCGGGACCCGTCACCCTCTCGGCCCTCACCGACCGCCTGCCCGAGCCGACCGCCGGCGAACTCCGGGCCGCCCGCGACCGGCTCGCGGTCCTCG
>JAIEQN010000985.1 GCA_019747685.1 Gemmataceae bacterium | reverse complement strand
CGGCGGCGGTGCTGGTGGCCGCGGTGTGGGTGCGGGAGCCGGCCGGGTGGGCCGAGCTGGTGGTGTACGCCGGCGGGTTCGGGGTGCTGTTCGGGGCGGCCTTCCTGGCCGCCTTCCCGGAGGTCCGGGCGCACCGGGCGGTGGTCCGGGTGATGCGGCCGTTCCGCCGGCCGGGCGGGCGGTTGACGCGGGATTGAATCAGTCGTAGGAAGTGACCGCCGGGCCGGCCCGGGCCCCGATCGTACCCGCGCCCGGAGGGGGCCATGGCGTTGCGGCTGGTGAAGCGTCTGCTGGCCCGGGCGGCCGGCCGCCCGCGGTGGCGGCCGGCGGACCCCGGGGGGGAGAAGGGGGCGGGGTACTACGACGCCCTGTACGCCGGGTCGGACGGGTACAAGGCCCCGTACCACCGGTCGCACTACTACTTCCTGTGGGCGGTGATCGCCGACCGGGCCCGGCGGGACGGGGTCCGGCGGGCGTTCGAGGTCGGGTGCGGCCCGGCCCAGTTGGCCGCCTTCCTGCTCGACCAGGGGGTCGAGGGGTACACCGGGTTCGACCTGAGCCCGACGGCGGTGGAGATGGCCCGGCGGGCGGTCCCGCGGGGCGAGTTCTTCGTCGGCAGCGGCCTCGACCCGGGGGCGTTCGCCCGGGCGGCCGGGGCCGACCTGTTGATCTGCACCGAGGTCCTGGAGCACATCGAGGACGACCTCGGGGTGGTGTCCCTGTTCCCGCCCGGGCTGCGGTGTATCTGCACCGTCCCGAACTTCCCCTACGAGAGCCACGTCCGCCACTTCCGGGACGCGGACGAGGTCCGCGGGCGGTACGGCCCGTTCTTCCGCGAGCTGGACGTGGCCACCTTCCGCAGCCCGCGGGGGGCGGACGACCGGTTCTTCCTGTTCGACGGGGTGCGGAACGACCACCGGGCCGCGGGCGGGCTATGACCTCCACCGCCGGGCCGCGGCTCTTGATCGTGACGTACCACTTCCCGCCGTCGGCCGCCAGCGGGGCGTACCGGCTGCTCGGGTTCGCCCGGCACCTGCCGGCGGCCGGGTGGGCGGTGTCGGTGGTCGCCCCGCCGGGGGTGCCGTGGGAGCCGTCCGACCCGGCCCTGGCGGCCCGGGTGCCGGCCGGGACGGACGTGTGGTCGGCCCCGTACCCGGCCGGCCGGGCCTGGACCCCGGTCCGCAAGCTGATGGGCGGGTACGGGGCGTGGTTCCCGGCCGGGCTGCTGGCCGCCGACTGGGCGGCCCGGCAGGTCCGGCCGGCGGCCGTCTTGACCAGCGGGCCGCCGCATTTGGTCCACCTGATCGGGCTGTACCTGAAGCGGGTCCACCGGCTGCCGTGGGCGGCCGACTTCCGGGACCCGTGGGTGGCCAACGTGGTCGGCCGGGAGGACTACCGCCGGGGCTGGGCCCCGCGGGGCGAGCGGGCGGTGGTCCGGGCGGCCGACCTGGTGATCGCCAACGCCCCGGGGTCGGCCCGGACGTTCGCCGAGGCGTACCCGGCCCAGCGGGACAAGGTGGTCACCCTGACCAACGGGTTCGACCCCGGCGACCCGCCCCCGCCGCCGGCCCCGGCCGCCGACGGGTCGGTCCGGGTGCTGCACGCCGGCGAGCTGTACGCCGGCCGGGACCCCCGCCCGTACCTGGACGCGGTGGCCGCCCTGAAGGCCGAGGCCGGGCCGCCGGTGCGGACCTGCCTGGTCGGCCGGGCCGCCCCGCCGGCGGCCGGCGGGTTCGACGTGGCCGAAGAAGTGAGGTCCCGGGGGCTAAACGGGGAGGTCGACCTCCGCGGGCAGGTGCCCTACGCCGAGGCCCTGGGGGAAATGCGGCGGGCGGACGTGCTACTGTTGCTGGACACCCCGGGCCGGACCGAGGGGGTGCCGGCCAAGGTGTACGAGTACATGGGGTCGGGCCGGCCGGTGCTGGCCCT
>JAIEQN010000316.1 GCA_019747685.1 Gemmataceae bacterium | reverse complement strand
CCGCCGGGTCGCCCGCCCGGTCCCCCTGCTGGACCGTGTGGGCCAGCTCGTGGGCCAAGAGCAGCGTCGGCGGGACCGGCCCCGGGTCGCCGAGGACGATGTGGCGGCCGACCGTGTACGCCCGGGCGTTGACCGCGGCGGCCGAGGCCGCCGCCCGGGGGCCGGAATGCACCCGGATCCGGCCGAAGTCGTGCCCGAACCGGGGCTCGAAGAAGGCCCGGGCGGCCGGGTCGAGCGGCTCACCGGGGGACCGCAGGACCTCGTGGACGACCGGCGGCACCGCCCCCGGGGTGCCCGGCCCGACCGCCCGGCGGTCGAGCCGCCCGGCCTTGGCCTTGCACTCCTCGCACCCCGTCTTGTCGCCGCACGAGCACTTGCGGCGGAGGTCCGGGACCGCGGCCGGCTCCCGGGTGAGCGGCGGTGCCTTCATCGCCCCAGCCCCCCGTAGACGGTCTCGGCCAGCCCCGCCCCCGCCGCCGCGGCTCCGGCCGGCGGCCGGACCGGGTACGCCCCGGCGTCCACCCGGTCGACCTCCGCCCCGCCGGCCAGCCCCGGCGGCACGCCCCGCTCGGCGAACAGCCGGGCCAGCTCCCGCTGGACGGCGTCGCCGATCGCGTGCCGGTCCCGCGGGTCGAACCCGTGCAAGACCAGCTCGCCGATGTCCACCTCCACCCGGGGCGTCATTCCCACCCCTCCAGCTCGGCCTCGGGGGCGGGCCGGTCGAGCTTGGCGAACTCGGCCCGGACGGCCCGGGCCAGGTGCCCCATCCGGACCGGCCCGCCCTCCTCGGCCGCCAGGAACGCCGCCCCCAGGGCGGCGTTGCGGATCGTCCCCCCGGCCACCCCCAGCCGGGCCAGCCGGGCCGGGTCGAGGCCGTCGGTCGGGGCCGCCGGCGGGAACGCCCGCCGCCAGATGGCCGCCCGCAGGGCCGCGTCCGGGAACGGGAACTGCACCACGAACCGGAGCCGGCGGAGGAACGCCGGGTCGATCTCGTCCTTCAGGTTGGTGGTCAGGACGGCCAGCCCGCGGTACGCCTCGACCCGCTGGAGCAGGTAGCCGACCTCGACGTTGGCGTACCGGTCGTGGCCGTCCTTCACCTCGGTCCGCTTGCCGAACAGGGCGTCGGCCTCGTCGAACAGGAGGACCGCCCCGCCGTCCTCGGCCGCGTCGAACACCCGCCGCAGGTTCTTCTCCGTCTCCCCGATGTACTTGCTGACCACCTGGCTGAGGTCGACCCGGTACAGGTCGAGCCGCAGCTCGTTGGCCAGGACTTCCGCCGCCAGCGTCTTCCCGGTCCCGCTCGGCCCGGCGAACAGGGCGCTCACCCCGAGGCCCCGGGCCGACTGGTCGGCGAACCCCCAGGCCCCGTACACCCGCGACCGCTGCCGGACCTGGACGACGATCTCGCGGAGCGGGGCCAGGGTCCGCCCGGGGACGACCAGGTCGTCCCACCCGACCCGGGATTCGACCCGCTGGGCCAGGTCGTCCAGCTTCACCCGGGACTGGGACCGGCAGTCGTCCCAGACGGCGGCCGGGTCGGGCGAGCCGGCGCAGACCGCCCCGATCGCGGCCGCCCCGAGGTCGAACTGGGCGGTCAGCCGGTCGAGCTGGCCGTTCAGGCCGATCGAGGCCGGGCCGAGCCGCCGCTCCCACAGCCGCCGCTGCTCGCCGGCCGTCGGCTTGCGGACCTCGACCGTCAGCCGGGGCCGGGTGATCCCGGGCACCGGATCGTGTGCCGCCACGAACAGCGGCCCGCGGGCCCGGGACACCCAGCCGCGGACGGCCCGGTCGCGGGCCGGGTCGGGCGGGCCGTCGTCGCACTCCAGCAAGAGCGCCCGCCCGGCCAGGGCGGCTTCCCGGTCCCACAGCCGGCCGAGCAGTTCGAGTTCGGTCGGGCCGGTCGGCAGCCGGTCGGCGGCCGCCGCG
>JAIEQN010000855.1 GCA_019747685.1 Gemmataceae bacterium | reverse complement strand
CTTCACCACCCCGGCCGGGCGGCCGCTGACCGTGCCGGCCGCCGGGGTGCTCGGGAACGACGTGAACAACGACGTGCTCGGGCCGCTCTCGGTCGTAGGGTTGACGCCCCCGCCGGCGGCCGAGGGCACCCTCGTCCTGAACGCCGACGGGTCGTTCACCTTCACCCCGGCCGCCGGGTTCGTCGGCACCACGGCGTTCAGCTACACCGTCACCGACGGGGTCACGACCGCCGGGCCGGTGACGGTTACGATCACCGTGACCAACCTCCCGCCGGTGGCCGTGCCGGATTCGTTCACCGTCGGCCAGAACCGGCCGCTGGCGGTCCCGGCCCCGGGGGTGCTGGCCAACGACGACGACCCTGACGACACCGGCCCGCTGACCGCGGCCCTGGTGGGCGGCGTTTCCCCGGCCGGGGCCGGGACGGTGGCCCTGAACGCCGACGGGTCGTTCGTCTTCACCCCGACGGCCGGGTTCGTCGGGACGGCGACGTTCGGCTACGCCGCCTCGGACGGGATCGCCTCCAGCCGGCCGGTCACGGTCGCGATCACCGTTACCCCGGCGATCCCGCCGACCGCGAACCCCGACGCCTACACGATCGGCCAGAACCGGCCGCTGACCATCCCCGGCCCGGGAGTCCTCGGGAACGACGCGGCCAACGACATCTTCGGGCCGCTCGTGGCGGTGGTCGTCACGCCCCCGCCGGCGGCGGACGGCACCCTCGCCCTGAACCCGGACGGGTCATTCACCTTCACCCCGGCCGCCGGGTTCGTCGGCGCCACCACGTTCACCTATTCGGCCTCGGACGGGGTGACGAGCAGCCCGCCGGCCGGGGTCACGATCACCGTCACCCCGGCGATCCCGCCGGTCGCCAACCCCGACGCCTTCACCCTCGGCGGCGCCCGGGTGCTGACCGTCCCGGCTCCGGGGGTGCTGGCCAACGACGCGGCCGACGACATCTTCGGCCCGCTGGTGGCCGTCCTCGACACCGCCCCGCCGCCGGCCGCCGGCACCCTGGTTCTGAACCCGGACGGGTCGTTCACCTTCACCGCCGCCCGGACCTTCTCGGGCACGACCACGTTCACCTACCGGGCCACCGACGGGGTGACGACCAGCGGCCCGGTGGCGGTGACGATCGCCGGCACCGCGGCCACCCGGCTGTACGCCGTCGGGGCCGGGGCCGGCCCCGGGTCGGTCGCCCGCGTCCGGGCGTTCGCCGGCGACGGCAGCCCGCGGTTCGACTTCGTCGCCTTCGAGCCGCCGTTCGACGGCGGGGTGCGGGTGGCCGTCGGGGACGTGACCGGGGACCGGGTGGACGACATCGTCGCCGCGGCCGGCCCCGGCGGCGGTCCGCGGGTGGCGGTGTTCGACGGGGCCACCGGGGCCCTCGCCCGCAGCTTCTTCGCCTACGAGCCGACGTTCGGCCTCGGGGTGCATGTCTCGGTGGCCGACCTGGACCGGGACGGGTTCGCCGACATCGTCACCGGAACCGGGTCCGGGGGCGGGCCGCGGGTGCAGGCGTTCAGCGGCCGGACCGGGGAGGTGCTGGCCAACTTCTTCCCCTACGACCCGCGGTTCCGGGGTGGGGTGCGGGTCGGGGCCGGGGACCTGGACCGGGACGGCCGGGCCGAGGTCGTCACCGCCGCCGGGCCGTCGGGCGGGCCGGACATCGGGGTGTTCGACGCGGCCGGGAACCAACTCGCCCGGTTCTTCGGGTTCGACCCGGCCTACCGGGGCGGGGCGTTCGTGTCGGTCGGCCGGACCGGGGACGGGTCGGCCCGGCTGTACCTGGCCCCGGACAGCTTCCCGGACTTCCGGGGGAGCGTCCTGGGCGACCAGTTCCCGGAGCTGGCGGACACGGCCGGGGTGCCGCCCGGGGTGCCGGCCGAGGCCGGCCGGCTGGTCGGCCCGCCGCGGGTGTATGTGTT
>JAIEQN010000284.1 GCA_019747685.1 Gemmataceae bacterium | reverse complement strand
GTCCTCGGTGGTCGGGTCGATCAACTCGCCGACCCCCTTGCCGGCCAGGCCGCCGGCCGCCGCCCCGCCGACGATCGCCCCGATCACCGCCCCGACCGGGCCGCCGGTGAGGGTGCCGACGGCCAGCCCGCTGGCCGCCCCGCCGATCACCGCCCCGACCCCGGTTTCGATCGGGTGGGAACCGGGCTGGTCGGTCAGCGGGTCCGGGTTGCGGCTGCCGTACGGCGGCACGTCGACCGTCTTCTCCGGGTCCTTGGTGGTGTGGTCGTTCTTCTTCGTCATGGTCGGCCTCCGTTGGGTCTCGAATCCGCCCGTGCGGGCGTTGCAGGCGGCAGATTCCTGGCAACCGGTGTGCCAACGGCGGACAAACCGGGATTGGCACCGGGTTCGCATTACGGACGCCAGACACACCCGGGGGCATCGCCCCCGTTCACCGGGGAGGCACCCATGCGCGCGCTCAGCTTCCTGTTCCTGATCGGGTTCGTCGGGGTGGTCGGCTACTTCGCCTACCTGAACAACCAGGCGGTCACGGTCGACCTGTTCGGGCAGGAGCGGACGGTGTCGGTCCCGGTCTTGGCCGGGGCCGTCTACCTGCTCGGCATGTTCACCGGCTGGGCGGTGGTCGGGATGCTCAAGCGGTCCTGGACCCGCGTGACCGAGTACGACCGGCGGTAAGGCGCGGGCGGAGCGGCCCGGGTTGACCCGGCCGACGGCGGCCGGGTACGCTCCGGCATGTTGACGGGCATGACGACGAACTGGCCGGCCCCGGTCCCGCCCGACCGGGTCGCCCGGGCGCCGCGGTTCCTGGTCGTCTCCCCGCCGAAGACCGGGTCGACCTGGCTGGCCGCCAACCTCCGGCACCACCCGGGGGTGTTCGTCCCGGCGGTCAAGGAGTTGAAGTACTTCAGCTCGCTCTGGCGGTGGGCCGGGCCGGACTGGTATCTGGACCAGTTCGCCCCGGCCGGCGGTCGGCTCGCCGGCGAGGCGTCGCCGTCCTACGCCCTCCTGCCGTCCGACC
The DNA here is from genome assembly GCA_019747685.1 of Gemmataceae bacterium. Taxonomy (GTDB): domain Bacteria; phylum Planctomycetota; class Planctomycetia; order Gemmatales; family Gemmataceae; genus Urbifossiella. The sequence goes on along the minus strand of JAIEQN010000284.1, from coordinate 905 downwards.
GCATCCACCTCCTACGGCGTCTGATTCCCGACCTCAAGCTCGTCGTCCTCCTCCGCGACCCGGTCGGCCGGGCGTGGTCGCACGTCAAGCACACCCGCCACTTCCGAGAGGCCCATTTCGCCGACGCCCCGGCCGACGGACCGCCGGACTGGCGGGCGGGGCTGGCCCACCCGTGGGTGGCGGCCGCCGGGGACTACCCGGGGCAGCTCCGGCGGTGGCTGGCTGTGTTCCCGCGGGACCAAGTCTACATCGACTTCTACGAGCGGATCGCCGCCGACCCGGCCGGGCTGTTGCGGGATGTCTTCACCTTCCTCGGGGTCGACCCGGCCGTCGACCTGAACCCCTTCCCGCTCCGGGAGCGAATCCTGGCCGGCCCGCCCGGGGAGCCCCCGGCCGATGTCCGGGACTGGCTCCGGCGGGAATGCCACCCGGGGGCGGCCGCGACGGCGGCATTCCTCCGGGACCGGCTCAGGCTGGAACCCCCGCCCGAGTGGGCCGATGTCCTGGCGAGCGGGGGGTGTGAGCCCCCTGTTCCGGTCGGAGCAACAGGGGGCTTACGCCCCCCGCTCGCCAGGAATCCAACCGAGCACGACCACGAGTTAGCCCGGCTGCTGGACCTGGAAGCGACCTTCTCGTCCGCCCACGCCAGGCTGCACGACGACCACCTGGGGTACGACCTGTCGTTCTGCCGGGGGCGGGTGTGGGCGGTCGCCCGGACGGTCGGCCCGGCTGACCTACCGGAGGGGCTGGTCGCCGCCGGTGATGATGTCCTACGCCGGCTGGCGGACCGGGGCGACGCCCTGACCGCCCCGACCCTGGCCGAGCTGAGGGAGCGGGTGGCCCGGCACGTGGCCGAGCGGTCCGAGGGGCGGGTCCGGGAGTTGGAGGCCGGGCTGGCAGCCGCC
>JAIEQN010000305.1 GCA_019747685.1 Gemmataceae bacterium | reverse complement strand
CGCGGCGAGCAGGTAGACGAGCCCGAGTACCCCCAGCCCGGTGCCGAACACCAGGGCCTCATTCGGCGTCAGCCGGCCGGCCGGGAGGGGCCGCTTGAGGGTCCGGAACATCCGGCCGTCGATCCGCCGTTCGAGCCACTGGTTCAGGGCGCTGCCGCCGGCCGCCACCAGCCCGGCCCCGAACAGGGTGTGGGCCAGGACGAGGCCGCTGGCGGCCGCCCCGCCGGCCCCGAGCAGGTAGCCGACGGCCACCGTGAACAGGGCCATCACCGCGATCTTCGGCTTGGTCAGCTCGACGTAGTCGGCCAGGCGGGACGGGGCCGCGACCACCTCGACGGCCGGGACCGGCTCGGCGCGGGCCGGGGCGAACCCCCGGAGCGGGGCGACCTCGGGCTCGACGGCCACGACCTTCATCATCGCCGGCCCCCCGCCAAAGCCAGTTCCTCGGCCGCCGCCGGCCGCGCGGACTCATCGATCACGTCAACCGCCGCCCGCACCCGGACGCGGATCATCAAGGCCACCGCCGTCGCCAGCATCCCCGTCCCGACGAGGGCGTGGGCCGTCCGCATGGCCGCCTGCTTCACCGTCACCGCCTCGGCCTCCGGCAGGAGCGACCCGCCGAACTTCCCCATCCATGCCTCGACCCCGAGCGTCACCTGGAGGGCGAGGAGGACGCCGAGCACCCACCCGAGCGGGGCCACCCGCGGCCGGGCCGCCGAGGCGAACCCGACCCGCAGGAGCCACGCCGCGGTGGCCACGACCAGGAAGGCCGTCAGCAGGTGAAGCCGCTGGTTCAGCGAGTCGGGGCGGTGGCGGACCAGGGCCCCCCAGACCAGTTGTACGACCAGGAGCCCTACCAGGACGAGGGTGAGGTGGCGGACCGGCCGGGCGGCCGCCGGCGGTGGGTCGGACGCCGGGGCCGGGGCTGTCAGGACCGCCAGGGCCACCAGGAGGGCGAAGGTGATCTGGCCGAAGACCCCGTGGGCCGGGGCCAGCTCCGCCCCGACGAGGGCGTCCAGCCGGACCCGGAACCCTCCGAGCAGCCCCTGGATCATGACCGCGACGAGAACCCCGACCGCGAATAGCCGGAGCCAGACAGGCCGCCGATCTTCGGCAAAAATGCCAGCCAGGCCCGTAAAGACCGTGAATACGAGGGCCAGCCCCATCATCTCCGCCGACCGGCGGGGGATGACCACCTCGGCGGCGTCCCGCTGGGCCATCAGCTCCCGGTGGAATTCGCCGAACCCAACCAACAGGCCGACCAAGCCAATGAGGCCGAGCCACCGCCCGCCGGCCGGCGGCCATCCCCCAGTCGTCAGCCACACCCCGAGCACCAACAGGCTGACCGCCCCGCCGACCAGGAACCCGGCGATCCGGTGGGTGTGCTCGATCAGGTAGCCGAGGTCGAGCTTGTAGTTGCTCGCCAGGTACCACGGCTCGGTCGGCCAGACCGGGTCGGCCATGCCCGCCCGGAAGCTGGTTACCATCTGGCCGAGGACGATCAGGGTGAGGAACGTCAGGACGGCCGTGAACACGGCCCACAGGTGGAGCCAACGCGGGACCGGGCGGCGGGACTCGGCGGGGTCGGTCATGGTGCCGTATTCGGCGAGTGGGGGGGCGTAAGCCCCCTGTTTCTTCAACCTGAACAGGGGGCTCACGCCCCTGCTCGCCCGGATCAGTTCGGGTAAACTTTCGCGCGGACATCGTCGGGCAGGTCCACCGGGTATGGTAACGCCCGGACGAACCGGGCCACGTCCCAGACCTGAGAATCCGTCAGGGTCGGGTGGGCCGGCATCCCGACCGGCCGGATGCCTCCGCGGATGCGGTGGTACAGGTCTTCGAGCCGGTCGCCGCCCTTGAACCCGACCTCGGTCAGGTTCCGCACCCGGACCGGCGAGCCCCAGGCGTCGTACCGGT
>JAIEQN010000238.1 GCA_019747685.1 Gemmataceae bacterium | reverse complement strand
GCCAGCCGGTCGGCGTCGGCCTCGCCCCCGGCCGGGCGGATGACGCCGACGGCCTTGGCCGCCTCCAGCCGGGCCGCGGCCGAAGCGTCCGGGGATGTCATCACCTCCCGCAACCGGGGGACGGCCGCCGGGTCCTTCAGGGCCGCGAGGCCCCGGGCGGCCAGCACCGCCGGCCGCCGGTACGGCGGCTTCTCCAGCCGCCCGAGCCACACCGCCCCGGCCGGGGCGTATCCCCACCCGGCCAGGGCCGGCTCGATCACCTCCCGCAGGTCGATGTCGTCGGCCGCCATCAGCCGGACGAAGCTCGGGGCGGCCGCGCCCTTCGCGTCGAGGGCGACCAGGGCCTTCGCCGCGGCCAGCCGGACGGTCGGGTGCTGGTCGGCCCGGTCGAGTTCGCGGACCAGGGCGGGAATCAGGACTTCCAGCCCGGCCACCCCCTTCGCCCGGGCGTCGGCGACGGCCAGCGCCGCCTGGCAGCGGTAATCGACCTCCGGCCGGTCGAGCGCCCGCGCCCACGCCGCCGGCAGGCCCTTCGGGAAGACGGTCACGACCGCCGGGGCGGGCAGCTCCGGGTCGCGGTCCATGAGGGAGTCGATCGGGTCATCGGCCCGGGCCGGGGAGGCGAGCAGGAGGAGTGTAGCGACTGCCGGGTGACGGAGCATCGGAATGGCCTCGAACAACCCGGGGTTGCACCCCGGGCGACGATGTCGCAGGCCTTCAGCCTGCCGAACGGTGACCCCCAGCCCGAAGGGCTGGCACAACCTAGCCCGGGGTGAAACCCCGGGTCGGCTTTCACCCCGTCTGCCCGGCCAGCTCCAACCCCAGCGCCTCGATCTTCCAGCCCTCGGTGGTGCCCTCGGCCGGTCCGACCGACAGGGTCAGGTAGACCGCCCCGTCGGCGTCCGGGGTCAAGAGCCGCGGGTCGGAGAGGTCGAGCCGGACCTCGGCCGGGCCGGTCCCGTCGAACAGCGGCACCGGCTTCCCGTCGGCCACCCCCGAAACCGTCACCCGCCGGCCGGCCGCCTTCACCCGCAGTGTGAACGTCGCCCGCTCGACCGCCAGCGGCCGGACCGACGCCGGGACCTCGAACCGCAGCCGCTGCTCGACCGGCTGCCCCGCCCCCGCCAGCACCGGTTCGAGCCGCCCATCGTTCGCCCGCCGGACCCGGACGAACGACCGGGGGATGACCACCTTCGTCCCGGCCGGCGGTCGGTCGAACTCCAGCGGCACGGCCACGAGCGCCGCCCCGACCACCCGGGCCCCGGGGTCGGGCTGGATCGGCAGGTCGGGCGGGGTGGTCCAGACGAGCAGGAGGTCGCGGTTCCGCAAGTGACGGGGCATCGGCCCGGTCAGCAGTTGCCGGTAAACCTCCTGCCGCCGCTGCTGGCGGTCGGACAAGACCGCGTCGGCGATGTACTGGCCGGGCGGCAGGGCGTCCGCCGGGCCGACGGCGATCGTCCCGCCCGGGCCGAGCCGGACCGGGACTGGTTCCCGGGCCGGGGTGGTGATGACCGCGTCCGCCGGGTCGGCGAACGTCCCCGGGTCGAACCGCCCTTCCACCCCGTTCGGGCCGAACCGGGCGACTGCCGCCACACGACCCGGCTGGCCGGCGGACCGGTACGGGGCGACCCGCAGCCCGGCCGGCAGGCCGATCCCCTCCCACGCCCAGATGTCGGTGTCGTACTGCACCCGCCGGCGGGGCTGGCCCTCCAGGCCCTCGGCGTCCAGCCCGAGTTCCGCCCCGGTCCGGGTGCCCAGGTCGACCGCCCCGGACTCGGGGTGATACACGGCGTACAGCCCGCCGCCGACCGCCTCGCCGCTGCCGGGGACGATGTCCACCAGCCCGGCCGCGGCGGCGGTCGGCGGGACGGCCTGCCGGGACCGCTCGCCCAGCCCGACGAACAACCCGCCGGCCA
>JAIEQN010000140.1 GCA_019747685.1 Gemmataceae bacterium | reverse complement strand
ACGCTCGCCCCCGCCCCCCCGGCTCGCGTGCGCGAGGGGTTTCTCTGCCGCAACGGGGCGGCGTGGCCCGGGCCGCGCCGGGGCTGGTCCCCGACCCCGGGCCGCGGCCGCCCGACCCGCCTCCCCCGGCCGGCCGCCCCGGCGTCCGGGTCGTGACCCTGTCCCCGGCCGAGTTCGCGGCCCGGTTCGGGAGCCCGGACACGTCCGCCGCCCTGTCCGGGTTCACCCCCCGGCACGACACCCACGTCGTCCTGTCACTGGTCGCCCACCTCCGCCCGCTCCGCCTCTTGGAGGTCGGGACGGCGGCCGGGCACATGACCGCCAACCTGACCGCCTGGTCCCCGCCGGACGCGGCCGTGTTCTCCCTCGGGGTGGTGGCCGACGGGGGCCCGACCCCGGGGGCCGCCGGCCAGGCGTACGAGGTCCCCCCGCGGGCCGCGTTCGCCCGCCACGCCGACCACTTCGGGACCGCCGGCAAGGCCCTGCTCGTGACCGCCGACTCCCGGGGGTTCGACTTCGGCCGGCTGGCCCCGCTCGACTTCGCGTTCGTCGACGGCGGCCACGACTTCCGGACCGCCCGGTCGGACTCGGCCGGGGCGTACGCCGCCCTCCGGCCCGGCGGCTGCCTGGCGTGGCACGACTGGGGCAGCCGGACCCCGTGGGTCGAGGTCCGGGCCGCGGTCGAGTCGCTCGGGCTCCCGGAGCCGGTCTACCACGTGGCCGGGACGGAGGTCGCGTTCCTGTTCAAGGGCGAGGGGGTCGCGGCCGAGGCCGGCCCGGACCGGCCCCGGGTGGCCGTGGCCTGGGACGGGGAGTTCGAGCCGGCCCACTCGCTCGCCGCGGTCAACCGGGCGGTGTGCGGGGAGTTGATCGCCCGGGGCCAGGACGTCGCCCTAATCCGCCCGCCGGCCCCCGGCCCGGCCGGGTCGCACGTCCGGCTCGCGGCGGAGCTGGCCGCCCGGTTCGGCCACCCGGTCCGCCCCGAGGTCACCGTCCGCCACCGGTGGCCGCCGGACCTCACCCCCCCGGCGGGCGGGGGGGCGTTCGTCCTGGTCCAGCCGTGGGAGTACGGCCGGCTGCCCCGGGCCTGGGTCGGGCCGATCCGGGCGGCCGTCGACGAGGTGTGGGTGCCGTCCGGGTCCGTCGCCCGGGCGTACACGGAGTCCGGGGTCCCGGCCGACCGGGTCCGGGTGGTCCCGAACGGGGTCGACCCGGACCGGTTCCGGCCCGGCCTCGACCCGCTCCCGCTCGCCACCGGCAAGCGGGTGCGGCTGCTGTACGTCGGCGGGACCATCTGGCGGAAGGGGTTCGACCTCCTGCTGGCGGCCTACCGCCGGGCGTTCTCCGCCGCCGACGACGTCTGCCTGGTCGTCAAGGACATGGGGACCACGACCTTCTACCGGGGCCAGACCGCCGGGGCCGCGGTCGCCGCCCTGGCGGGCGACCCGGCCGCCCCCGCGGTCGAGTACCTGGAGGGGGACCTGGCGGAGGACGACCTGCCCCGGCTGTACGCGGCCTGCGACGCCCTCGTCCTGCCGTACCGGGGGGAGGGGTTCGGCCTCCCGGTGCTGGAGGCGATGGCCTGCGGCCGGCCGGTGGTCGTCACCGCCGGCGGGCCGACCGATGAGTTCGTCCCGCCGGCCGCCGGCTGGCGGGTCCCCGCCCGGGTGAGCCACCTCCCGGAGGAGGCGGTCGGGGGGGTGGCGACGGCCGGCCGGCCGTGGGTGCTGGAGCCGGACGGGGACGCGCTGGCCGGCATCCTCCGGGAGGTGGCGGCCGCGGCTGATGAGCGAACCCGCCGCGGGGCGGCCGCCCGCCGGGCGGCCCTCGGGTGGACCTGGGCCCGGGCCGTGGCCGGTCAACAAGACCTGCCCCTCAATCCCCTCACCCTCGACAAGATCAACGCCCCC
>JAIEQN010000057.1 GCA_019747685.1 Gemmataceae bacterium | reverse complement strand
GGACGTGTTCGCCTCCCCGGACTGGGCCCCGCTCGGCCGGCTGACGGGCTTCACCCGCGGCACCCTGACGGCCTACGGGGACGGGTCGGCCTCGCTCCCGTTCACCACGCTCACCGACGCCGACGTGCGGGCCTCGAACGGGGCGGTCGTCACCGTGCCGAACCTCGTCTCCGTCACCGCCGCCGGCCGCTACCTCGAGTTCCAGGCCGAGTCCGCCGACAGCCGGCTGGAGCTGCCGGCCCTGACGACCCTCTCGACCCAGGCCTACTACTCCGTGAAGCTGCGGGCCGTGGGCGGCGGGGTCGTCGCGGCCGACGCCCTGGCGGCGGTCAGCGGCGGCCAGGTGTACCTGGAGGCGATCAACGCCGGCAGCCGGCTGGACCTGCCGGCCCTGGCCGCCTTCGCCCCGGCGACCGGCCACATCTACTCGTACAGCGGCGGCCGGGTCGGCGCGAACGCCGGCCTGACCGCCCTGGACGGTGTCACCGTGTTCGCCGGCCCGGACGCCCCGCTCCTGGCCAACCTGACCTCGTTCAAGAACGCCACCCTCACCGTGTACGGGGCCGGGGCCGTCGACCTGGCCGTCGACACGCTCGACCGGGCGGAGGTGGTGGCCGACAACGGGGCCGTGGCCCGGCTGCCGGACCTGACCGCCGTGGCCGTCTCCGACCGGCAGGTGTCCCTCCAGGCCAGCGGGGCCGGCAGCCGGCTGGAACTGCCCGCCCTCACGTCGTTCGCCGGCGGGGTCAACTACTTCGCCGTCCTCCGGGCGACCGGCGGCGGGGTCGTCTCGGCCCCGGGGCTGGCCGCCGCCGACACCGGCCTGATCGCCGTCGAGGCGATCCAAGCCGACAGCCGGGTGGAGCTGCCCGGGCTGACGACGTTCGCCTCGGTCGGCGGCCGCATCTACGCCTACAACGGCGGCCGGGTCGCGTTCGCGGCGGCCCTGACCCGCCTCGACCGGGTGACGGTGTACGCCGACGCGGCCTGGCCGGCCCTGGCCGCCCTGACCGCCTTCACCGACGCCGACCTGACCCTCATCGGCAAGTCGACCGTCACCCTGGCCAACCTGTCCGACCTGACGGCGGCGTCCGTCACCGCCGACGGCGGGGCGGCCGTCACCCTGTCCGGCGTCACGGCGTACACCGGCAAGGCGAACCGGACGACCACCCTCCAGGCCAGCGGGGACGACAGCCGGCTGGAGCTGCCGAACCTCGCCGCCCTGGTCCCGTCGGACAACGGCACGACGGTCCTCCGCGGCACCTACGGCGGGGTGCTGGTCGCCTCCGGGCTGACCTCGATCACCGCCGGCAGCGTCGGGCTGGCAGCCTACGGCGCCGACGGCCGGCTGGAGGTGCCGAACCTGGCCACCTTCACCCCGGCCGGCGGCTACCTGTACTCGTACAGCGGCGGGGCCGTCGTCCTGCCCGCCGCCCCGGTCCGCCTGTCCGCCATCAGCGTCTACGTCAACCCGGACTGGGCCCCGCTCGCCCGGCTGGCCACCCTGGCCGATGTCGACATGACCGTGACCGGGGCCGGGGCGGCGACCCTGGCGGCCCTCACCGACGCGACCGGGAGCACCATCCGGGCCGAGGGCGGGGCCGACCTGTCCCTCCCGGGCCTGACCGGGTTCCACGCCAGCAGCACCCGGTCCGCCGAGCTGCGGGCCGGCGGGGCGGCCAGCCGGATCGACCTGCCGAACCTGACGGCCGCCGGCGGCACCGGGTTCCGGTCCGTCACCCTGAACGCCAACTCCGGCGGCCGGCTGACCGCCCCGAAGCTGGCCGCCGTGGCCGGCGGGTACGCCTCCGTCTACGCCTACGGCACCGACGGGGGCGTCCCCGGGCGGGTCGAGCTGCCGGCCCTGGCGACCTTCGCCCCGTCCGAGTCCGGGGACCTCTACGCCTA
>JAIEQN010000757.1 GCA_019747685.1 Gemmataceae bacterium | reverse complement strand
CCAGCTTCCAGGACCGGGTGTTCCTGGCCCTGGCCGTCGAGCCGGAGCCCGGGGGGGTGCCGCCGCCGGTGGCGGCCCGGTTCGCCCGGCCGAAGCCGCCCGCACCGGCTCCGGCCGCTAACGCTCCCGGCTCGCCAAGCACGACTCCGGGCGCGAACGCCCCCGGCTCGCCAGCCCCGCCCCCGACCCCGGCCACCGCGGAGTGGCTCGAACTGCGGAAGGGGCTGGACGACCAGAAGCAGCGGCCCGGCCGCATCCGGGTGCCGTCGGTCGCGTTCGTCCACAAGAAGCTCGGCCCGGACCACCCGGCCCTGTGGCAGGCCGGGATCATCTGGAGCCGGGTGGCCTACGGCTACCAGCCGGAGCTGACCGCCGCCTGGTTCGACACGGCGGCCGCCTTCGGCCAGGAGGCGGCCATCGACCCCGGGTTCCGGAACGTCGTCTTCTGGGTCGTGACCGAGTCGCTGAAGTGCTTCTACTGACTGGGCCACGCCGAGATGATCCTCGCGGTCGCGGGGATGTCGCCGGGCGAGGTGGCCGAGAAGTCCCGCCGGCTGGCCGGCGGGGAGGGGCTGACCCCGGCCGAGGCGGCGGCGGCCAAGTTCATCCGCAAGCAGGCCAAGACGCCGTGGGCCGTGACCGACACCGATGTCGCGGAACTGGAGGCGGCCCTCGGCCGGGAGAAGGCCTGGGGGGCGATCTGGTGGGCGTCCCGGAGCCACTACATGACGAAGGTGGCCGACGCCTTCCAACTGCCGCTCGAACAGGACAACCCGTTCCGGGCCATGCCCGGGGCGAAGCCGGAGAAGAAGGACCCGTAACCGCACTCATCCCGAACACGCAGGTGCCCCATGCGAAGCCGAAGCCGAACCGCCTTCACCCTGATCGAGCTGCTGGTGGTGATCGCCATCATCGCCATCCTGATCGGGCTCTTGCTGCCGGCCGTCCAGAAGGTCCGGGAGGCCGCCGCCCGGATCAAGTGCGCCAACAACCTCAAGCAGCTCGGGCTGGCCACCCACGGGTACCACGACGTGAACAACCAGTTCCCGCCCGGATGGGACTTCCCGACCAGTTGGGGGGCGCTGGGCCTCGTCCTGCCGTACGTCGAGCAGGACAACGCGGCCAAGACGATGAACACGACCCTGCCGATCACCGACCCGGTGAACGTGCCCGGCACCCAGGTCAAGCTGGCCCTGTACCTGTGCCCGTCGGACAAGGAGAACCCGTCCCCGGCCCTGGGCGGGGCGACCAACTACCACACCAACAACGGCAACACCCCGGTGTTCGTGGTCGCCCGCGGGCTGAACGCCGACACCCCGCCGAACGGGGTGTTCTACACCGGCAGCAAGAACATCCGGTTCGCCAGCATCACCGACGGGTCGAGCAACACCGCCCTGGCCAGCGAGCGGCTGCTGGGGGACGGGAACATGGGGCTGATCAGCCCGCGGGAGGACACGTTCAACGGGCCCCACGGCGAGCCGGGCCGGCCGGCCACCGCCGACGAGGCCCAGGCCTGGTGCATGGAAGTCGACATCACCAACCCGGCCAGCCAGTTCCCGATCTTCATGGGCGCCCCGTGGGCCCACGGCCAGCACAGCTACCAGCACGTCATCCGCCCGAACGGCCGGTCGTGCGGGTGGCTGCCGTCCCTGCGGGCGTCGATGACCCCGTCCAGCCGGCACCCCGGCGGGGTCAACGTGCTGATGGGCGACGGGTCGGTCCGGTTCGTCCGGGACGGGATCGACCTGGCCACCTGGCGGGGCATGGGGTCCCGCGACGGCGGCGAGGTGCTGGGCGACTTCTAGCGACGGCCCGTACCGGATGCGCGGGTGGCCGGGGCCGAGTCCGCGCTGGCCCCGGTCAATGAACCAACCGGGGCTCGCGGGCGCAGCCCCCGCCCCCCCGAA
>JAIEQN010000375.1 GCA_019747685.1 Gemmataceae bacterium | reverse complement strand
CTGGACATTTTGGCCGGGGCGGTCGAGCGGTATCGACCGGTCAAGGTGTTCGCCTTGTTCTCGGGCGGGCACGACTCGCTCCGCTCGACCCACTTGGCCAGCCGGTCGCCACGGTTCGACGGGTGCGTACACATCGACACCGGGACCGGCGTCCAGGAGACGCGGGAGTTCGTCCGGGCCACCTGCCGGGCGCACGGCTGGCCGCTGGCCGAGTATCGCCCGCCGGTGAGCTACGAGGAGATCGTCCTCCGCTGGGGGTTCCCCGGCCCGGCCGGGCACACCCTCATCTACAACCGGCTCAAGGAGCGGTGCCTCCGCCAACTCGGCCGGGACCACAAGACGAAGCGATCGGACCTGATCCTGCTCGTCACCGGCATCCGCCGGCAGGAGAGCCGGCGGCGGATGGGGTACGTCGAACCGGTGCAGAAGAAAGACGGCCGGGTGTGGGTGGCCCCGCTCCTGAACTGGTCGCACGACGACAAGCACGCCTACCTGGACGCCCACCGGCTGGAGCGGAACCCGGTGGTCGAGCGGCTGTGCATGTCTGGCGAGTGCCTGTGCGGGGCGTTCGCCCGGAAGGGGGAGTTGGACGAGATCGCGTTCTGGTATCCCGAGACCGCGGCCCGCATCCGGGCGCTCGAAGCACGGGCGGCCGAAGCCGGGGTGCCGTGCCGGTGGGGTCAACCGCCGGCTGCGGGGATGCGGACGGCCCCGGCTCCGACTGTCGGCCTGTGCTGGTCCTGCGGCGTCAAGAAGGCCGGTGAGGACGACGGGTGAGAGCGTGTTGGGGTCGTGCTGTTTGCTGAAGGTCATCCCTTCCGCCGAAGGGTGGAGATGAACTGCGTCAGCCGTCGCCGTCGGTCGTCATCGGGGTTCACAAGCCCCGCGCCCCGATGACGACCGATGGTGACGGCTCCTCGCGTGGGCTGCCTGGGCGGGCCTGTGTCCCCCCGGTCAGCCTGAACCGGAGGGAGTCGGAGGGGTTTGACGCCTCGTATCGTTCGTCGAAGTCGTCGCGGTCTGCACCAACCTCGATTCAGGCGGGCGGCTTGAAACTCTCATCAGAATCGTGCTACTTGGGCGGCTGCTCCGTTCGTCCTTTTCCACTCCTCGTCCGGTAGACGACTTCCCCGACTTCACGACCACCCGCCCTTCGAGCGCCCGGTCGAGAGGCCGGTGGTGCAACACGGCTTGGTTTCTCACCCCCCCCGTTCCCTTCCGAGGATTCGTCATGACGAAGCACAATCTCACCCGCGCGAGCGGGGAGCTGTTCCGCCGCGCGCCGGACGAGCGGTTCCCGTCGCTCGACGCCCTGCTCGCCCACTGCCGGCAGGAGAAAGACGAGTCGGCCGACGCCTGGGTGTCGCCGATGCAACTCGTGCCCGAAGCCACCCCCGACGGACGGCTCGGCCTGCGGGCCGGTAGCGGCGGGCCGTTCACCCTCAACGACTGGAGCTTCGGCCAGCTCTGCGGGCTGGCGAAGGTGAGCAAGGAGACCGTGAACCGCCTGGCCCCGGCGACGGCCGCCCAGGCGCTCCGGGAGACGCTCCCCGGGGGCAACAAGCCGCTCCAACTCCTCACCCGCGGGGACGCCGTGCGGTCCGTCCACGGGACGGCCTACACCCGCCTGCACAACGCCGACCTGGTCGGGATGCTCAAGGAGTACGCGACCGACTTCCAGCCGCCCCAGGCCGGGTTCAACGGGGCGACCGGCCTCTACTGCGGGGAGCAGGACCTGTTCTGCTTCCTGATCGACCCGGCCGGCTGGGCGGAGATCGGGGGCGAGGCGTTCGCCCCCGGGTTCTTCGTCTGGAACTCGGAGGTCGGCAAGCGGAGTGTCGGCATCCAGACGTTCTGGTTCCAGGCGGTCTGCGCCAACCACATCGTCTGGGACGCGGTCGAGGT
>JAIEQN010000149.1 GCA_019747685.1 Gemmataceae bacterium | reverse complement strand
CGGAACTCGCCGCGGACCTCGGCCGGGGCGTCCGGCTTGAGGTCCCACATGTCCTGGGTGGCGGCCCCGCCGAGCAGGTACAGGAGGATGACGTTCTTGGCCTTCCCAGGCCGGACATCGCTCGGCCGGGCGGCCTCGGCGGCGAGCAGGTGCGGCAGGGTGAACCCGCCGCCGAGGAACGACAACGCCCCGGCGGTGAGCGTTTCCCGGCGGGAAGGGCCGTGGCGGTGGGGGCGGGTGTGGATGAGCATCGGACCGGCCCCGGGAGGGAGGGGGCATGGCGGGATGGCCCGACTGTACCCGACGGGGCGCACGAGGGCAAGGAGTAAGACGGGAACGCGGATGACGCGGACTTCAACGCGGATCAGACAAAAGTCATTGTCGTAAATCCGCGTGTCCGCCGCGTCCTCAAATCCGCGTTATCCGCGTGCCGTTGCTTCGTCCGCCCCACTCACTCCGCGAGGGAGGCGCAGACGACCTCCTTGTCGTTCCGGGCGAAGACGCACTTGTCGGCGAACGCCGGGTGGCTCCAGACGACCTGCCGCTTGGCCACCCCGGCCGGGGTGGTCGGGTCGAGCAGCTTGGCCTTGCCCAGCTCCTCGTACCCCTGCGGGGTGAGCTTGGCCACGATCAGCTCGCCGACCTCGTTGAAGATGAAGTACCGGTCGGCGTTCTTGACCACGAACGCCGTCCCGGTCCCGCCGTCCTTGAAGTCGGCCGGCTTGTCCTCCCCGAACACCGGCCGGAACGTCTCCCACAGCCGCTTCCCGGTGGCCGCCTCGACCGCCCGGAACATCCCCGGCTGGTCGGCCCCGTACAGCACGCCGTTCTCGGCGAACGGGGTCATGTTCACCGGGTAGACGCCGACCTTGGCGGTCGGGGCCGGCTTGTGCCGCCACACCTCGGTGACGGCCGGCTTCTTCGGGTCGAGCTTGACCGTCACCCCGACGTTGCCGATCCCGGCCGCGAACAAGAGGTCGCCGTCCTGCCGCGGGACCATGATCGACATCCCGTAGCTCGGCTCCAGCGGGACCGACCAGTACTTCGACCCGGTCTCCGGGTTCAGACCGGCCAGCTCCTTGGCGGTCCAGACGACGAGCTGGGTCGTCCCGCCGGCCTCGATCAGGGTCGGGCTGTTGTACCCCGGCTCGGACGCGGAGAGGGCGGCCCACACCTCCTTGCCGGACTCCCGGTCGAACGCCCGGACCACCCCGTCCTCGCCGCCGACCAGGCAGACCAGCAGGTTCTTGTACACGAGCGGGTGGCCGGCGAACCCCCAGACCGGGACCTTGGCCCCGCAGTCCTTGGGGAAGTTCTTGGCCCACTCCAGCGCCCCGGTGGCGGCGTCGAGCTTGTGGAGGTCGCCCATCGCCCCGAGGCTGTACACCTTGCCGTCGCGGACCAGCGGGGTACACCGCGGCCCGGTCGGGTACTGGACCTGGTACGCCACGTCGTACTCGTGCTTCCAAAGTTCCTTCCCGGTCTTGGCGTCGAGGCACAGGACCCGCTCGCTGGCCGGGGTCTTGGCCTTGCCCCCGTCGAACGGGTTCTTCGGGTCGGCGGCCCCGGCCTTGAGTACCTTGTCGGCCACGTACACCCGCCCGCCGGCGACCGCCGGGCCGGCGTACCCGCCGCCGACCGGCACCCGCCACAGGACCTTCGGGCCGCCCTTGGGGAAGGTCTTGAGGATGCCCGCCTCGGCCCAGACGGCGTCCCGGTTCGGGCCCATGAACTGGGGCCAGTCGGCCGCGGACGCGGCGATCGGCAGGGCGAGGACGAGTCCGGCGGCGAGAGGCAGGCGGCGCATGGCGGCTCCGGGAGGGATCGGCGAGCGTGCAGAGGATACCGGGGCGGCGGAGCGGCGCTTACAGTCCGGGCGAACGGCCCGGCGTCAGCCGGCCGAG
>JAIEQN010000294.1 GCA_019747685.1 Gemmataceae bacterium | reverse complement strand
CGGCCGGCGGGGCGGCCGGGCCGGGGCCGGGCATCGCCGGCCCGGCCATCGGGTTGCCGCCGGCGTCCGCCCCGCCCTCCAGGACGATCCGCAGGATGTAGTACCCGGCCCGGGACTCGGCCGCACAGGCGGTCAGGAGCAGCCCGGCCGCGAACAGGAACCGCCTCATCGGTTGGCCCTCGGGGGTGGTCGGCCGGACTGTGCGGCCGGTGCGTCCATTGTCGGCCGGCCGCCCGGCCCACGCAACGGGGAATGCCGGCCGGCGTTACACGCCGGCGGCCGCGGCTACTTCCGGGGGACGGTCAGCTTCGGGTTGTCGAACAGGGTGATCGTCGCCTCCTTGTCGGTCCCCTTGCGGGTCTCCTGGGCGACGAACGTCCGCATCCCCTCGACGTCCACCTTGGCCGACTTCTGGGCGATCGGGGTGAGGATCTTGTCCCGGCTCTGCACGTAGGTCGCCTGGACGATCGGCGGGACGTTCTGGGCGTTGAACCGGGTGTCCTTCTCGGCGTCGAAGTTCGGGTCGTTCAGGATCGTCGGCAGCAGGGTCGGCTGGAACCGCGCCCGCCACCGGTTGAGCCCGTCGAGCATCCGCACCGCCCCGCCCTTCCACGCCACGGCCTTGTCCGGGTTGTTCGAGTTGTTCTCGCCGCCGTAGGTCGCCACCCCGGTGGCGACCGCCTCGGCGATCCCCGGCGTGTACACGTCCCGCCGCGACCGCTCGGCCGGCGGGTCCATGTTCGCCAGCCCGACGACCGCCTCGGCCACCTCGTCGGCCCGCGGCGGGAGCACGAGCGTCTTGTCGGACACGGCGAACCGGGCGAGGGTGACGGCCGGGTACAGGGTGGTCTTGGCCGGGCCGGGGAGCATGGCGAACCGGCACTGGCCCAGCGCCCGCAGGGCCTGGCGGCGGAAGAACACGGCGACCGGCTTCTGGTCGGCCGGCAGCTCGCCCGGGCCGCCGCCCACCTTCGGCGGCACCCCGAGCAGGCTGCCGGGGTCGAGGGCGGCCTTCTCCAGCGCCTGCACGACCGCCCCGACGGCGTCCGGCTCGCCGGAGTGGGCCCGGTTGTCGTACCCCTTGTCGATCTGGTAGGCGGCCAGCTCGTGGGCGGCGAGCAGGTTGCCGGCCGCCTGCAGGGCGTAGTACTTCACCTCCGGCGGGATCGGCACGGCCACCTCGCCGATCCGCACCTCGTTCTGCGTCAGCAGCAGGGTGACGGTCGGGTAGTGGGCCCACGCCCCGGACTTGCAGGCGACGGCGAGCATCCGGGCGGCGTTCACCCTCACCACCCGGTCGGGGTGCTTGAGGATGACGTCCTTGAGGGCGTCGTCGAGGGCCTTGCCCATCTCCCGGACGTAGTCGGCGCTCTCCTTGCCGACGCGGTTGCCGGGGACCGGCACGAGCAGGTGCTTCTCCAGGTCGATCAGCAGGGCGTCGAGGGTCTGGTCGGGGAAGAGGGTGGCGGTCTGGTCGGCGAGCAGGGCGTACCGCTTCGGCCACGACACGACGTCGACGTTGTACTGGGCGTAGCTGACGAAGACGGCCTTGGCCTCCTCGAGCTTGGCGGCGGGGACGCCCTCGTTCTTGAAGGCGGGGACGGCCGAGTACTTGTACTTGCCCTTGTTGTAGACGGGGTCCTTGTCGTCCTTGGGGTCCTGGCGGCCGGCGGCGGGGGCGGCGGCGGCGAGGGCGAACCCGAGGCCGGCGAGGAGGGTCAGTGACGCGAGGCGGACGGGTGACATCGAATCCCCTGGGAGCGGGTGGCAGTGCGGGCTTAACGGTACAACGCGGGGCGGGCCCGGGCGTTGGGCGGCGGTCGAGAGGGGGTCTCTTTGATGAGGCTAACTGTCGGCCGGGCGGGATTCAAGTCCCGGGGCGGGCGTGGGGCGGGGGGATGC
>JAIEQN010000079.1 GCA_019747685.1 Gemmataceae bacterium | reverse complement strand
CGCTCTTCCGATCTGGGCCGGCGGCGAGAGCGACCGCCAGACGGCCGACCGGGCCGCGGCCGCCGCGGCCGCCACCTTCGGGTTCCGGTCGGCCCCCAGCCGCTCCAGCCGCTCCAGGTACTCGAACGCCTCCCGCCCGTACCGGCCGAGGAGGGCGGCGATCCCGGCCCGAACCTCCGGGATCGGGTCGTGGAGCAGGTTGTTGGCGTGGGCGAAGGCGTACCGTCGGAGGGCGGCCAGGACCGCCGGGGACGGGTCCGGGATGCCCATCGCCGCCTTCACCAGGTCGGTCCCGAATTGGAGCAGCACCCAACTGCCCACGAAGTACGGGAGCACGTCCCGGTACTTCTCCGCCCCGATCAGCCCGAGCATGTGCCGGAGCACCTGCCGCTGGGTCTGCATCCGGGCCTGGCCGGCCGAGTACGCCTGGGGGGTATGCCGGACCACGCTGGTCCGGAACGGGAGGAAGCAGACGCCGCGGCGGAAGGCCACCACCTGGAGGGTGAACCAGTCCCCGTGCCAGCGGAGTTCGGGGATGTACGCCCCGGCGTCGTGGAACGCCTGCCGGTGCCAGATGACCGGGCCGGGGACCCCGCAGTTGGTGATCCGCCCGGCCACGTCGGCCGGGTCCATGAACATCGGCTCCTCGGCCCACAGCCCGGGGGTCTCGGCCAGCAGGTGGCCGTCGTCGTTGACGGTGGCGCACAGCCCGAGGGCGATCCCGGCCCCGGGGTTCGCCTTCAAGAGGTCGAACGCCGCCTCGAAGTACCCGGGCAGGACGTAGTCGTCGGACGCCGCCCCGAGGACGTACTCCGCGGTGGCGTAGGACAGGGCCCGGTTCAGGGTGTAGATCACCCCCCGGTTCCGGTCGTTCTGGTAGAACCGGACCCGCGGGTCGACCCGGGCGTACTTCTGGATGACCGCCACGCTCGCGTCGGTCGACCCGTCGTCGACGATGACGAACTCCAGGTCCTTGAACGACTGGTCCAGGACCGCCGTGATGCACCGGTCGAGGTAGTCGGCGTGGTTGTAGTTCGGGAGGATGACGGACAGCGCGGGGCGGGTGGACATCGTTCCTCCTGTGGACGCGGGCCGCTCAGGCGGCACGGGCCCCGCGGGCGAGTTCGGCCAGCGACGCGGTGATCGTCCGGTGTACCGGCGGCGGCGTCAACCCCTGTTCCCGGGCCAGCCGGCCGGCCCCCAGGGTGGTGTGCCGGGGGGCGGCCTCCGGCGGCACCCCGCCGGCCGCGGCCGGGGTTTCCCGCACGAGTTCGCCGGCCACCCCGAGCCGGGCGGCCAGCTCCCGGGCCACGGCCGCGTAGCTCACGTCCTCGTCTCCGGAGACGTGAACCACCCCGCCCGGCCGGGCCGCCCCGACCCGGGCCAGGGCCTCGGCCGCGACCGCCAGCGGCACCGGGGCCATCCGCAGATCGGTAAAGGCTGCGACCGCCTCGCCCCGCAGAAGCTTATCGGCCCATCCGACCAGTAATGGCCAGTCCGGCGGTAAAACTTTCGTGAAGCGCACCACCGTCGCACCACCGGCGATGAGCAACTTCGCCTCGACGGCGGCCTTCTGCCGCCCGTACTCGGTCCGCGGGCAAGGGACCGCGTCCTCGGGGACGTGCGGGGCCGAGCCATCGAACACGAGGTTGGTGGAGAGGAAGACGACATGGGCGCCGTGGTCGCGGAGCCGGTCGGCCAAGGCCAGCGTCCGGGTCACGTTCACGGCCGCCGTCCCGGCCGGGTCGTGGCGGCAGCCGCCGACCGACGTGACGGCCGCGCACAGGTACGCCACCGCCACCCGGTCGGGCAGCACCCACGACCCGGGGTCGGCGGCGAGGTCGAGCGGCAGCCCTGTGCCGCCGGGCCGGCGGGACGTGCCGACGGCCGGCCGGC
>JAIEQN010000940.1 GCA_019747685.1 Gemmataceae bacterium | reverse complement strand
GCCGTCCCGGCCGCTCTTCGGCAAGCCCCGAAGAGCGGCCGGGACGGCCGCGGTCCCAGGGGGGCAGCCCGGCTACAATGCGCCCCACGCTCCCCGAACCCCGCCGGGCCACCCCATGCTCGTCCGCGCCGCCCTCGTCGTCCCGCTCGCCGTACTCGGGGGCCTGACGGCCCCCGCCCGCCAGCCGGCCGCCGGCCTCCGGTTCGAGGTCCGCATCGACCCGAAGCAGGTCGGGGCCGAGCCCCCGTCCGGGCGGGTGCTGGTCGGGGTCGCCCCGGCCGGGCAGACGCCCGACTTCACCAACTACCGGCCGCCCGTCCTCCCCCTCCTCGGGGCCGACGCCGACGGCTTCACCCCGGACAAGGCCGTCACCCTCGACGCCCGGTCGGTCACGTTCCCCGAGGGGTCGCTCGCCACCCTCCCGCCCGGCGAGTACAGCGTCCAAGCCGTCTTCGCCACCAACCCAGACATCAACCTGCCCCACGCCCCGGGCAACCGGTACTGCGACCCGGTCCGGGTGAAGCTCGACCCGGCCGCCGGCGGGACCGTCACCCTCACCCTGGACAAGGCCTACCCGGACCAGAAGCCGGACGACACCCCGACCGTCAAGTACCTCCACCTGCCGTCGAAGCTCCTGTCCGACTTCCACCGCCGGCCGATGGTCTACCGGGTCGGGGTCGTCCTCCCCCGAGACTTCGACCGGGAGCCGGACAAGAAGTACGGGCTGATCCTGGATATCGGCGGATTCGGCACCCGGTACACGGCCGCCGGCCACCTGCCGCCCGACGGGCGGTTCGTCCAGGTCGTCCCGGACGGGGCCGGGCCGTTCGGCGACCCGTACCAGGTGGACTCGGCGAACAACGGGCCCTACGGCCGGGCGCTGACCGAGGAGGTCATCCCGTACCTCGAAAAGACCTACCGGTGCGGCGGGCCGGGGGCCCGGTTCACCTGCGGGGCGAGCACCGGCGGGTGGGTGTCGCTGGCCCTGCAACTCTTCTACCCGGACACCTTCAACGGCTGCTGGTCCCAGTGCCCGGACTCGGTCACGTTCGAGCGGTTCGAGTTGATCGACCTGTACGCCGACGCCAACGCCTTCGTCAACCGGTTCGGGTTCGAGCGGCCGAGCACCCGGACCCAGGACGGCGACGTGATCTCGACCGTCCGGCACGAGGTGCAGCTCGAGAAGGTGCTCGGGCGGCGGGGGCGGTGGGAGCTGAGCGGCCGGGACTGGGCGAGCTGGAACGCCGTCTACAGCCCGCGGGGGAAGAACGCCCAGCCGCAGCCGGTCTGGTTCGGGGACGGGAAGATCGACCGGCAGGTGGCCGAGGAGTGGAAGAAGTACGATTTGAAGTTCTACCTGGAGAAGAACTGGCCGACGCTCGGGCCGAAGCTGGCCGGCGGGAAGGTCAGCGTCTGGGTCGGGGACGCCGACGACTACTACCTGAACGCGGCCGTCCACCGGCTCAAGGCGTCAGCGGCCAAGCTCACCAACCCGCCGTTCGACGGCCGCATCCAGATCGAGATGCGGGCCGGGCACACCAACGGCGGGTGGACCCGGAAGGAGATGCTCGACGCGATGGCCGCCCGGATGGGGCGGGAGTAGCCGGGCCGGGCGAGCGGGGGGCGTGAGCCCCCCGGTTCCGGGCGAACCGCGACCGTGAGGGAGCGGGTGGGCCACGAACACCCGCTCCCTCACGGTCGCGGTTCGCCCGGACGCACACTTCTTGTCAAGCCGGGCCGGTCGTAACGACGATCCTGGTTGGGTGGGGACACTCCGCTCGCCGGGTCGCGCTGCTACTCCCGCTCCTCCTGGCCGGGTGCGCCGACGCCCGGTTCCTCCGCCGGACCTGCGCCGGGCCGCCGCCGGCCGCCGACCCCGCCCCCGACGGGGCGT
>JAIEQN010000488.1 GCA_019747685.1 Gemmataceae bacterium | reverse complement strand
GGACCAGCCGTTCCCGGAGGGCCGCCCGCGCCCGGGCCAGCCGCCACGCCACCGACCCGGCCGGGCACCCGGCCGCCCGGGCCGCCTCGGCGTGGGTCCGCCCCTCGAAGTAGATCAGGACGATCAGGTCGCGGTCGGCCGCCGGCAGTCGGGCCAGCTCCTCGTCCAGCACCCGGACGAGGTCCCAGTGGTCCGGGTCGGGGGTCGGGCCGACCGCCTCGGGCACCCCGAGCGGCAGTGCCCGGTACGACCTGCCCCGGGCCTTCCGGGCGACCCGGGCGGCGACCCCGTGGAGCCACCCGGCCAGGGCGTCCGGGCGGGCGATCGACCCGGCCTTCCGGGCCAGCACCAGGAAGGTCGCCTGGAAGGCGTCCTCGGCCGCGTGCGGGTCCCGGAGGACCCGCCGGCAGACCCCGAACACCCGCGGCCCGTGCCGCCGGACCAGCACCTCGAAGGCGTCCGGGTCGCCGCCCCGGACGTACCGGTCGAGCAGCTCGCCGTCCGGGGGCCCGGCCGGAGCGGCGGGCCGGGCCAGGGTCTGGGTGAGCATGGTCGGTTCCCTCGCCGGCGGAGCGCCGCCGCCCGGGCCGTCCGGTCACCCCTCTACTCCCGACCGGCCGGCCGCCAACTAGGCGCATCCGGGAAAAAATCCCGGCCGGCCAAAACGGGGTGTGACCGGCTGAGCCAGAAGCCGGTCGGGCCGGTCGGTCGGAATTCGGTTGCGGCCGCCGGCCCGGCCGGCTACCCTTAAGAGTTGAATTCCCGCCTCCCACCCGCCGGGCAGCTTTCCCCGCCGCCCACCCCCGGAGTCGCGCGATGCTCGTCATCCCCGGTGGCCTGTCGAACGACACCTGTGACGGCGTCACCCGCCGGGACCTGCTCCGGGTCGGCGGGTCGGGCGTCCTCGGGCTGACCCTCGGCCAGCTTTTCGGCCTGCAAGCCGCGGCGGCCAACAACAACGCCAACCAGGCCCCGGCCGGCGGCCCCGGGTTCGGCAAGGCCAAGAGCGTGATCCTGGTTTACCTGCAAGGGGGGCCGAGCCACCTCGACCTGTGGGACCCGAAGGACAACGTCCCGGACAAGGTCAAGAGCGTCTTCAAGCCGATCCCGACCAAGCTCCCCGGCGTCCAGGTCACCGAGCTGATGCCGAAGCTGGCCGGGGTGCTGGACAAGGCCACCCTCATCCGGTCGATGAGCTACAGCCCGAACGGGCTGTTCAACCACACCGCGGCCATCTACCAGATGCACACCGGGTACACGACCGACAAGGTCAGCCCGTCGGGCCAACTGGAGCCGCCGAACGCCAAGGACTTCCCGACGGTCGGGTCGAACATCATCAAGTTCAAGCCGCCGGCCGTGCCGATGCTGCCGTTCGTGATGATGCCGCGGCCTTTGCAAGAGTCGAACGTCGTCGGCAAGGGCGGCGGGGCCGGGTTCCTCGGCAAGGCTTACGACCCGTACCTGCTCTTCCCGCCCGGCGACGACATGGACCTGGCCAAGATGGACCGCGTCCGGACCGACGACCTGAAGCTGCGGGACGAGCTGACGGCCACCCGGATGGAGCGGCGGGCCACCTTGCGGGACACGGTCGCCAAGGGGATGCCGGAGCTGGAGGCCGCCGTCGCCAAGCACGACCTGGACGAGTATTATGGGAAGGCCCTGGGGCTGGTGGTCAGCGGCCGGGCGAAGAAGGCGTTCGACCTGACCGAGGAGAAGCCGGAGGTCCGGGAGCGGTACGGGAAGAACACCTTCGGCCAGTCGTGTCTCCTGGCCCGCCGGCTGGTCGAGGCCGGGACCCGGTTCGTCGAGGTGATCTGGCCGAAGGTGGCCAACAGCGACAACCACTCGTGGGACGTCCACGTCGACCTGTCGAAGCGGATGAAGACGCAGTC
>JAIEQN010000025.1 GCA_019747685.1 Gemmataceae bacterium | reverse complement strand
GCCGACCCGTCGATCCCGGCCGGCCGGGTCGGCCAGGCCCGGGCGACGGTCCTGGCCGACCCGGCGGCGGCCGGAGGTCGCCCGGCGCCGGGAGGCGCTTGACTCGGGCCGGCGGCATCCGATCGTCACCCCGGCCCCCGGCGGCGGTGAACACCCTGCGCCCGACGCCGGCCGGTGGGGTGTTCCTCGAGGTCAGCCCGGCCGCCCGGCGTCGGGCGCCACCCGAGGACACCCGCCCGCCACGCGGCCGGCCGCCGGTCCTGATGCTCACGGAACAGGACCGCCGAGAGGCCGGCCCCCACCTGACCGCCTCCCGGCCCGGCGGCCCCCCCGGCGGGCGTCCCTGTAGTTCCCGTCGGCTGGGGGCGCCCCCTCGCCCGCCTTACGGGCCGGGGGGCGGGTGGTCCGGACGACCGGGGAGCACCCGCTCTTCGCCGAGGGCAGGGGGTGGACCCCGGCCGGCCAGTTGCAACCGGGGGAGCGGGTCGCTACCCTGGACGGGGAGTGGGTGGTGGTCGAGGGGGTGGACGACCCCGGGCTGGTCACGAGTGTGTACAACTGCCGGGTGGCCGACCACCACACCCACTTCGTCGGGACGGACGACTGGGGCTTCGCCTCTGGGCCCACAACGCCGACTATCTGTTCGATGCGCGCACCGGTAACTACCGAGAGACGGCGACTGGCCGGTTCACCAACACACTGCCCTGGCCGTCCGGTAACGGTTTCGCAACAAGCAGGACGGAACGCTGCGGACTGAACGCGCATCGACCGTTACGGAAAGCCGTCAGGCTCCTACGCTGGACGACCCGGTGATCCAGCTTCGCAGCGTGGACTGCCACCGGGTTCCGAAGGCCGTCGCCCCTATACTATGTATGTTGTGATCAGGGCGATCAGAGGCGTGCAGATCGGAACCGCGTCACCTGTTCCCGCCTTCGGTGCCGCTGGAGGCGGGAGGCAGTATTTCTTCGGCCAAAGCATCCAAAGCCCAATCGACAGAATGTCAAAAATACATATATTACGATAAATTATAAGTACGAAATTATAAACGACAAATTTTTAGATACAAGTGAAGCCCAGCGAGGCAAGGATCTATATTTTTTCTGCAAAATTTGCCTGAGCTACGTTTCTTCACAGCCAAAGAGTATTATCAGTTGTAAGTGTGGTAACGTTGTGATAGACACCGAATATATTCGATTGTTTGTACGGGATTTTTCCAACTTTGCTGTAGTCCGGCGAACCGGGTGAGGTCGCGCCACGGCGCGTACCGCGGGCTCCAGGCGGTACAGGCCAGGGCCGGGCCACCGAAAGCGTCCGGCGAGTTGGTCGACATAGGCGTGTGACCGGGCGTCACCCGGCTACGACGTGGGTGGGCCGGGTTCGGACGGGCGCCAGCGGTCGGGGAGCAGGTCGGACAGGTCGGCGTCGGGCGGTCGGGCGGGGAGTCGGGCGAGTACGTCGCGGAAGTACGCCCACGGGCTCAACCCGTGCCGCTTCGCCGTGGCCGTCACGCTCAACTGCACCGCCGCCGAGCGCAGACCGCCGTCCCCCCGACGAACAGCCAGTTCTCCTGCCCGACGGCTAACCCGCGGAGCGGGAGGGGTTGACCTCGGGGGGCGAGCCCGGCAGAATAACCCGCGTCGGCGCAACTTGCGTGCCGATCCCGGCCCGCCTAGCCGTGCGGTGCCGAACAATGGCCGAACAAATGGGTGCCCGGGTAAACCTAACCCGGCCCACAGGTGCCTAACGGTGCCTAGCGGCCGGGGAAGGGAAGCCGGGAAACCGCCAGGGGTTAGGCCGAGTTTGTTGACCCACTACCCGGTAGTGTAACGGTAGCACAAGAGATTTTGGTTCTCTTTGTCAAGGTTCGAATCCTTGCCGGGTAACTGAGA
>JAIEQN010000250.1 GCA_019747685.1 Gemmataceae bacterium | reverse complement strand
GCCACCCCGAGCGCCCGGACCGTCTTCCCGGTCGCGGTCGCCCGGGCCAGCGGGTCGTCCGCCCCGGCCAGCTCGACCCCGCCCCCGACCAGCTCGGCCAGCACCGCCCGGTTGGCCCGCAGCAGCCGGAGCCGGTCGGCCGCGGTCAGCCCCGGGGCCGGCCCCTGGGCACCGGCCCAGGCCGACAGCCCGAGCAAGACGGCCAACGTGACACCCGCCCGGCACATGGCTACTTCCCCCCCCGGCCGTCCGCGATCTTCTGGACGTCGTCCTCGCCCTTCCGGGCCGCCCCGACGATCTCCCGGAGGATCGGTTGGGCGTGCGGCGGGGACTCGCCCGCGATCCGCTCCAGGTCGTCCCCGGCCGCCTTCAGCTTCTTCCCGGCGGCGGCCAGGGCGACCGCCTTCTCGTCCGCCCGCAGGCCCGGGGCGTCGGCCACCTTCCCGGCCTGCTGGACCACCCCGTCGGCCGCCGTCCGGTACCAGGCCGACAGCTCGGCCAGCTCCCCGGCGTCGGCCACACGGCCGATGTCCCGGGCCTCGCCGGCCAGGTCGTCGGCCAGCCCGCCGAGGATGTCCAGCTTCTCGTTCGGCTTGGTCGTCTTGGCCAGGGCCAGGTTCCGCTGGACGACCTTCTCCAAGAGCGGGTGCCGCGGCCCGGCCATCGCCGTCCCGCCGTCACCCCCGCCGCGGAAGGCCAGCCACCCGCCGACCGCCACCAGCACCGCCGCCGCCAGCCCGCCGGCGTACACCAGCACCGGCCCGGTCAGTACGGCCCGGAGCGGCGACCGGCCCGACGGGCGGTAGACGGCCGGCACCCGGCGGATGATCGGCCCGGCGGCGGCGAGGTCGTCGACCAGCACGGCCTTCCGCCCGGCCGGGGCCGGGGGGACCGGCAGCCGCTCGAGCAGTCCTTCGAGCCGGCCGGCCTCGGCCGCCCACACGGCACACCCCGGGCAGCCGGCCAGGTGGGCGCGGAGGGCGTCCGGCACCCGCCGGGGGTCGGGCAGTTGCAGCACCTGGGTTCGGACGGCGTCGCAGGTCATCGCTCACCCCCCCGGGCTTACGCCCGAGGCTCGCCCTCGTCGTGGCCCCCCGTCCCCGGCGGCAGCAGGTCCGGGGACAGTACCTGGACCAGCTTCTGGCGGGCCTTGAACACCCGCCACCGGGCCGTCTCCTCGGTCGTCCCGAGGATACGAGCCACCTCCCGGAACGACAGCCCCTCGTCGATCCTCAGCATCAGGGCCGTCCGGAAGTCCGGGGGCAGGTCGGCGACCGCCTCCCGGACCTTTTCCAGCGCCTCCCGGTCCTCGGCCGCGTGGACCGGGCCGCCGCTCTCCGGGCCGGCCGCGTCCTCCGGCAACGGGTGCTTCGTCCGCCGGCCGGCCCGCTTTTGGTTGACGAAGTTGTTGTGCCCGATCCGGAACACCCAGGCCCGGAAGTTGCTCCCGGGGCGGAACGAGTCGACCGCCGCCAGGGCCTTCAGGAACGTCTCCTGGGTCAGGTCCTCGGCCGCGTGCCGGTCCCGGGTCAGGTGGTACAGCCACCGGTACAGCCGGTCCCAGTACCGCTCGATCAGCCGGGCGAACGCCGACCGGTCCCCGGCCTGGGCGGCCCGGATCCAGTCGGCCTCCTCGCCGGCGGCGGGGTCCGGTTCGAGCGACACGCGGCGGCGGTCCATCGGCGGGGCGGGCGTCCGGTCCACCATAGCCCGCCGCCCGGGGGGTTGTCCAGCGGCGCGGGTCTACCCGGCAGAACACCCGGCCGGGAAAAACGTTGGAGGCCTCGCCAGGGGTTAGGGGCGAGGGGGTAGGGGCGAGGGGGTAGGGGCGAGGGGGTAGGGGGTTGGAGGGGGCCGGGCGGGGTGGCCGGGGGGGGGGGGGGCCCC
>JAIEQN010000790.1 GCA_019747685.1 Gemmataceae bacterium | reverse complement strand
AGCAGGCCCGCGACCTGTGGGCGGCCGGGCTGCGGCGGCTGAACGTCTCGCTGGACACGCTCGACCCCGGCCGGTTCCGCGACCTCGCCCGCCGGGACGGCCTCGGCCGGGTGCTGGCCGGGCTCGACGCCGCCGACGCGGCCGGGTTCCGGATCAAGGTGAACGCCGTCGCCCTACGCGGGGTGACGGACAAGGACGCGGTGCCGCTGGCCCGATTCTGCCGCGGCCGGGGGTACGAGCTGCGGTTCATCGAGGCCATGCCGATCGGGGCCGACCCGTGGGACCGGGCCGCCGTCTTCCCGGCCGACGAATTGCTCGCCCTCCTGTCCCGCGAGGTCGGGCCGCTCGTGCCGGTCGCGGACCAGGACCCGCACGCCCCGGCGACGGAGTACGAGTACGCCGACGGCGAGGGCCGGGTGGGCGTCATCGCCAGCGTCACCCGGCCGTTCTGCAACGCCTGCAACCGGCTCCGGCTGACCGCCGACGGCAAGGTCCGGAACTGCCTGTTCGCCCTCGACGAGTTCGACGTGCGGCCGCTCCTGCGGGCGGAGGCCGTGGACGCCGGGGCGGTCGCGGACGTGATCCGCACCGCCGTCGGGGCGAAGTGGGCCGGGCACGGGTTCAACGCCGCCGGCTATACCAAACCCGAGCGGACGATGCACGCGATCGGGGGCTGACCGGGGGACGCCGCCATGACCGACGACGAGTTCGACGACGACGGGTACGACCCGGCCGAGGACACCGACGCCTCGATCCGCCGGCTGAAGGCCGAGGTCCTGCGGTTGAACGCCGCCCTCGACCAGTTGACGGCCGAGTTCCGGGAGCAAAAGGCCGAGCAGGATCAACTCCGGCTGCGGATCGAGGAGGTCGAGCAGGCGGTCCACCGGATCGAGGCCCAGCGGAAGCTGGGCGAACAGGCCATTGCCCGGCTGGAGGCCCAACGGAAGCGGGCCCGGTACACCATGCCGCTGTGGATGCTGTTCTGGTCGGTCGTCTGGGCGGTGGTGCTCAACACCCTGGTGTTCTGACCGGCCGGTGTTGTCCGGGCCACGGCCGGGTCGGTAGAATCGCCCCCGGTCCACACCGGGGAGGGGCCGCCGTGTTCCGGGTCGGGTCGGGCCACGACACGCACCGGCTGGAAGCCGGCCGGCGGCTCGTCCTGGGGGGCGTCGAGGTCCCCCACCCGAAGGGGCTGGCCGGGCACTCGGACGCCGACGTCGTCCTGCACGCCGTCACCGACGCCCTGCTCGGGGCGGCCGGGCTCGGGGACATCGGCGACCTGTACCCGGACACCGACCCGGCCCACAAGGACGCCGACTCGCGGGTCTTCCTGGCCGGGGCCCTGGACCGCCTCTCGGCCGCCGGCTGGCGGGTGGCGAACCTGGACGTGACGGTGTTCGCCCAGGAGCCGAAGCTCGGGCCGGTCAAGGCCCTCATCCGGGCGAACCTGGCGGCCCTCCTGGGCGTCCCCCCGGACGCGGTCAGCGTGAAGGCCAAGACGGGCGAGAAGGTCGGGCACATCGGCCGGGCCGAGGCCCTCGGCTGCCACGCCGTCGTACTTATTCAGAAGACGGATTGACCACTGAGTCACGGAGGGCACGGAGCAGACAGAAGACAGAGTTGGATTCAAACTCTGCATTTCCTCTGCTCGGTGGTCTCTGTGACTCTGTGGTTAATTCTCCGGAGCACCGCCGATGCCGTTGCAGGTGTACAGCACACTGACCCGCAAGAAGGAGCCGTTCCCGAAGAGGCCGGGCGAGCCGGTCGGCATGTACGTCTGCGGGCCGACGGTCTACAAGCCGTCCCACATCGGGCACATGGTCGGGCCGGTCATCTTCGACACCGTCAAGCGGTATCTCACCTTCCTCGGGTACAAGGTCACGT
>JAIEQN010000796.1 GCA_019747685.1 Gemmataceae bacterium | reverse complement strand
CTGGTCGCCCGGATGGTCGGGCGGGAACTCGACCCGCACCGGCGGCGGGCCGCCCCGACGCCCGGGCCGGCGGTGCTGGAGGTCCGCGGGCTGTCCGACGACCCGGCCCGGCTCGGGTTGCGGCCGCGGCTGCAAGACATCTCGTTCACCGTCCGCGCCGGCGAGGTCGTCGCGCTGGCCGGGCTAGTCGGAGCAGGCCGGACCGAGACCGCCCTGGCCCTGTTCGGGATGCGGCCCGGCGTCCGCGGGACCGTCACCGTCGACGGCCATACGGTCAACGCCCGGTCGCCGGAGGAGGCCATCGCCGGCGGCATCGGCTACGTCCCGGAGGACCGCAAGGACGCCGGGCTGTTCCTCGACATGGGCATCGCCGACAATGTCATTTCCGCCGCCGGCAACCGGTTCGGCCGGTGGCGGTTCGACGCGGCCGGCCGGGACCGGACGGTGACGGAGTTGTGCGGCCGGCTGCGGGTCGTCTGCCGCGGGCCGGCCGAGCCGGTCCGGAACCTGAGCGGCGGGAACCAGCAGAAGGTGGTCCTCGCCCGCTGGCTGCTGGCCGACCCGAAGGTCCTGATCGTGGACGAGCCGACCCGCGGCGTGGACGTGGGGGCGAAGGCGGAAATCCACGCCCTACTGTTCGACGTGGCCCGGCGGGGTGCGGCCGTGGTGGTCATCTCGTCCGACCTGCCGGAGGTGCTGGCGGTGGCCGACCGCATCCTGGTCATGCGGGACGGCCGGCTGGCCGGCGAGCTGGCCGGCGCGACGGCCGCCGAGGAAGACGTGATGCGGCTGGCGACGCTGGGCGGACCTGGAGGCTTGACGTGACCGCCGCGACCGTCGCCGCCCCGGACCGCCCGCACTCGCGGGAGGTCGACCTGTTGCTGGCGATCTACCTGGCGGTGATCGTCGTCGGCATCCTCTACCCGCTCACCTTCTTCTCCGGGAACAACGCCCGGGCGGTCCTGAACAACCTCGTGTTCGACGGCATCCTGGCGGTCGGGATGATGCTGCTCATGGTCGCCGGGGTGTTCGACCTGTCGGTCGGGGCGATGGCCTCGATGACCGGCGTGTTGTGCGGCTGGCTGATGGTCGGGGGCGGCTGGCCGGTGGCGGCGGCCGTCCCGGCCGCCCTCGCCGTCGCGGCCCTCGGCGGGTTCGTCAACGGCGTCCTCGTCGCCCGGGCCCGGGTGAACGCCCTCATCACCACCCTCGGCACGCTGGGCATCTTCCAGGGCGTCACCCTCCTCGTCGGCGGCCCCGGGGTGAACAACCTGCCGAAGGCCTTCGCCGCCCTCGGGCAGAAGGAACTGCTCGGCCTGCAACTGCCGGTGTGGGGGATGCTCGGGCTGGCCCTCGCCGCCCACTACCTGTTGCGGCACACCCCGAAGTTCCGGCAGTTCTACTACGTCGGCAGCAACCCGAGGGCGGCCCGGCTGTCCGGGATCGACGTGCCCGGGCTGCAGGTCCTCGGGTTCACCCTGATGGGGGTGATCGCCGGGGCGGCCGGGCTGGCGTTCGCCGCCCGGGTCGGGTCGGCGGTGTCGACCGCCGGGGACGGGGCCGAGCTGCGGGTCATCACCGCGGTGATCCTCGGCGGGGCCAGCCTGACCGGCGGGAAGGGGTCGATCCCCGGGGCGTTGCTCGGCGTACTGTTCATGGCCCTGGTCACGAACGTCCTGTTCGTGTCCCGGGTGTCGTCGGTCTGGCAGGGGGTCGTGGTCGGGGTGATCCTGGTGGCGGCGGTCGCCCTCGACGCGGTCCAGAACCGGAGGCACGGCGGATGACACCCTCCCGGCGGGACGTGGTGGTGGGCGGCGCGGGCCTCGCGGCCGGCGGGGCGCTGGCGTGGTGGGCCAGCCCGGAGCGGGCGGGCGGCCGCGC
>JAIEQN010000403.1 GCA_019747685.1 Gemmataceae bacterium | reverse complement strand
GGCGGCCCGGGCGGCGGCCGCGGTGTACGCCTTCTCGCCGAACACCTCGCCGGCTCTGGCGTAGGCCGCGACCATCTGCCCGTTCCAGGCGGTGATGACCTTGGTGTCGAGGAACGGCCGCTCCCGCTTCCCCCGCGCGGCCAGCAGCTTCGCCTTCAGCGGGCCGAGCCGGGCGAGCAGCCCCGCCTCGGTCATCTTCAAGTCGTTGGCCACTTCCGCGACCGGCTTCGGCAGCCGGAGGATGTGGGCCTTCCCCTCGAAGTTCGGCTCGGCGACGCCGTACACGGCCCGGACGAACGCGACATCGGCGTCGTTACCGAGTACGTCCTTGATCTGCCCCGGCGTCCAGACGTAGTACTCCCCTTCCCGGCCGTCGCTGTCGGCGTCGAGCGCCGAATAGAACGCCCCGGCCGGGCCGGTCATCTCCCGCCCCACGAACCCGAGCGTCTCGGCCACCACCCGCTTGTACAGCGGGTCCGGGTCGGCGCGGTACGCCTCGGCGTACAGCTCGACGAGTTGGGCGTTGTCGGACAGCATCTTCTCGAAGTGCGGGACGGTCCACGTCCGCTCGGTGCTGTACCGGTGGAAGCCGCCGCCGAGGTGGTCGTAAATCCCGCCCCCGGCCATCTTGTGCAGCGTCAGCCGGACCGCTTTCGCCAGGTCGTCGTTCCGGGCGCCGTCGGGCTTGCGCCCCGCCGCCCGGGGGCGACTCTGCTCCAGCAGGAACGCCCAGGCCGGGGCGCGGGGGAACTTGGCCCCCCGGAACTCGCGGCCCTTGTTGCCGATGCCGCCGTGTTCCGGGTCGACGGCGACCGCCCGGGCGGCGTCGGCGACCAGCTCGCGGTCGAGGGTGACGATGGCGATGCCGCGGGCGGCCCGCTCCAGGGCGTCGGCGGTCATCGCCGCGATCCGGTCGGCCTGCTTGTAGAGGCCGTCCCGCTCGGTCGCGTGCAGGTCGATCACCCGCCTGAGGACCGTCTTGAAGCCGGGGATCGTGTCGTCGCCGTCCTTGCGGTCCTCGGGCGGGAAGTAGGTGCCGCCGAAGATCGGCCTCCCCTCGGGCGTCAGGAAGACGCTCAGCGGCCACCCGCCGGGGTGCCCGGCGACGTTCACCGCCGTGAGGTACAGGTCGTCGAGGTCGGGGCGCTCTTCCCGGTCCACCTTGATGCAGACGAAGTTCTCGTTCAACACCTTGGCGACGGCCGGGTCGGCGAACGACTCCCGCTCCATGACGTGGCACCAGTGGCAGGCCGAGTACCCGACCGACAGGAAGACCAGCTTCCCCTCCTTCTTGGCCCGCTCGAACGCCTCCGGCCCCCACGGGTACCAGTCCACCGGGTTGCGGGCGTGTTGGAGCAGGTACGGGCTGCTCTCTTTGGCCAGCCGGTTCGGTTTGCCCACGTCTTTCTTCTTCGGGTCGGCGGCGGTCGCCCCGGCCGCGGCCGCCAGGACGAGGCAGAGCCCGGCACGGGCGAGACGGCCGACGGTCATGGGTTTCCTCCGGGTGTGTGGTGCTATCGTACCCGGACGGCCCCCCTCCCCCCCTGTTTTTTGCTCGGTTGCGGATTCGCTGGGATTTCCAGCGTTTGGGCGTCTTTTCGGCACGACCACCCGGTCATGCTCGGCCGCCGGCCGCGTCCGAACCCGATTCCCTGTCTCCGGTTGCATCGCGGCCCGAGCAATGCCGTATCCGGTCACGCTCGGCCGCCTTACCGTCCGTCCGCGGCCGCATGCACCGGCGGACATATCTATCCGTATGGACACTACTATCCCATTGGGCCAGGTCAAGCCGATTCCGCGGATTTTTCCCCGGCCGCAGGATTCCGCCCGGCCCTCAACTCTCGCCCGTGGCGCGAAGATGTTTCCCGGACTTTTTTTCG
>JAIEQN010000343.1 GCA_019747685.1 Gemmataceae bacterium | reverse complement strand
CGCCTTGACCCCGGACCGGGACAGCCCGGTCCCCTCGTCCAGGGTCCGGCCGTCCCGGCGGCGGATGCCCCGGGCGAGCTGGTTCAGGCTGATGTCGGCGATCTTGGCGAGCGCCTGCCGGTGCTCGCGGGTGGCGTAGGCGAACGCCGGGTTCGGGGTTGTCGAGAACGGGGCCTGGGCGAGGCCGAAGTGGGTGAGGTAGTCGGTCATGGCTCCTTTGGGTGGTCCGCGGGGTGCGTCATGCATCCTGGGTGCAGGGTACGATCGATCCGCGCCCGCTGGCAATCACCAACGTGCGGTCCACCTCGCCTGGGCGGGGCCGCACACGAACCGTGACTTTGCGGCGGCGGGACGGTATTCGTGGGCCGCGGCCTCACGGCCGTGGTTGTCAGTGACGCGAAGCGCTTCGCTGGCGGCCCACGATGGGCGGCACCACCCGGGAACCCGGCCACCAGCCGGGCGAAGGGGGCGGACTTACCACCCGCCGCGGTGCCGGCTCGTAGCGCCGGATGCGGGGAGACCCGCTCGTCCGGTGCGACGGAGGCTCGCCGACGTAACCCCGCCTGCCGTCGTCTGGCAGCGGGCCAATCTCGGCGTTCTATCCGATGTGCCCCGCCGGGAGCGGGGCGACAGGGATCGACCCCGCCGACCGCGGCGGGGTTGTGACGGATCGAAGCGGGTGAGGGCGCGACCGCGCCGTAATCCCGCCCGGGGGGTCAGGGCCACAGCCGCAAGGCGATTCGGGTGCAAGTCCCGTCAGGCTCGTACAACCCGGCTGGCGTGGGGAGCTTCCGGCCCGGCGACGGGCGGAACCGGGGGCAGACCGCCCCCGGCGTTCGGGCGACAAAACCCGACGGCGAATAGCTCAACCATGAGAGGCCCGTTGAGGGCTTGCCAGTGAGTCCGGTCGGAGACGGTGCCGAACCGCGAAGACCTGCTCGTCGAGGGGTAAGGGGGCGCTTCTAGCTTCGGCCCCCCGAAATCGTGACGCGGAAGCGTCACGCAGACCGCGCCCGCCCGGGAGGGTTGGCGTGCGACGAGCGGCCCGCGGGGTCACACCCGCTAGCGACGTGACCGTCCGGACGAAGGCCGTCACTAACCTGGGAGCCACTCCGGCGGCCGGCTGGTAACCGGTGCCCGACGCAGTCGGTCGGGTGATCGAAACGCCGGAGTGGGGGAGCGGGGCCTGAGTAGGAGCGGCGGGAGCCGGCGGGCCACCTGCAAGGCAGTGGGTGGTCCGTTCGCGTGCTACGGGTGGTGCCGGGCACGACGCGACGAAAGGGCCGACGAGCGTTACCCATCGTGTGGGCCGCGTCCGCGGCGTGCGAGCTTCGTTCACACGCCGCGGTCCTGGGCTCGGGGTGGATGCGGCCACGCCAGGGTTCTCCGGGAGGAGATCCCTGGCGTGGCGGCGAAATGACGACGGACGCCCGAGATCTGCCTCGCGGCAGGGGGGCGTCCGTCGGCGGTTTTTCTGCGCTACCGCTATGGATTGGGGACGGGCAACTGAAGAAGCTAGCGCGCGACGCGGTCCAGACGCAGGATGCGTCCGCCGAACCGTGTGCGGTGCTGGGTCCGGTTGCCGTCCACGGTGGCGTCCGAGGTTGATCATCGAGAGGAGGTGTTCGGAGAGGTTCGCAGTGGCGGTCCCGTTGAAGTCCGGGGACCGGCCGCCTCACGGTTCTTGCCAGGGTGAACGCATCTAATCTTCGATGAATCCGTGTAGCACTTGGGTCAGGTAGTCCTCATCGAGGGCGGCCCGCAGTCGTTTCGCCTTGATGCTCCCTTTGCCCGGGTCTTGCCTCAGAGCTTGTCCAAAATGCATGATGTTTAGCGCCGGAGCCGTCGGACCATGAGGTGGGTCCTGGCGACCTTGA
>JAIEQN010000621.1 GCA_019747685.1 Gemmataceae bacterium | reverse complement strand
GGAGGCCGCCGTCGCCGACCCGGCCGCGGCCGACTCCCCGGCCGCCGCCCGGGCCGCCCTGTACCTCGGGCTGACCCACGAGCTGGCCGGCGACCGGGCCAAGGCCAAGGAGGTGTACGAGGACGGGCGGAAGCGGTTCGCCGGGTCGGCCGCCGTGTTCGACGCCGCCCTCGAGCGGCTCCGGGCCACCGACCCGGACGCCGACAAGTCGTCCCGCCTCCTCCCCGGTGGCACCGGCCTCCCGGCCGGTGATGAGCCGACCCGGGCCGAGCAACTGGCGGTCCTGGCCGCCCTGTTACTGGTCGCCGACGAGGTGCCGGCCCCCGCGGCGGAGGAGCCGGCCGAGGCCGGCCCGCTGTTCTGGAAGGCGGTGAACGCGGCCAACGCCGGCAAGTACGACGACGCCGTCAAGCTCATCGGGGAGGCCAAGGCGGCCCACCAGAAGCGGGCCAAGGCCCTCGCCGGGCGGGGCCTCAACCCGCTCTCCGACCCGCTGGAGCAGATCTTCCCCCGGTCGTGCGACGACCTCAAGGCGTACTGGGAGGTCCGCAAGGCGATCTACGACCACCCGACCGCCGGCGGGCTGGCCCGGAAGGACGGGGTGGCCAAGGCCCTCGACCAGCTCGCCACCGCCGAGAAGCGGGCCACCGACGCCGTCCAGGCGGCCACGGAGTTGAGGGCGACGAACGAGAAGCTGGCGGCCGACCT
The DNA here is from genome assembly GCA_019747685.1 of Gemmataceae bacterium. GTDB lineage: Bacteria > Planctomycetota > Planctomycetia > Gemmatales > Gemmataceae > Urbifossiella. The sequence continues at coordinate 1,166 of JAIEQN010000621.1, read as the reverse complement.
GAAGGCCGCCGGGGAGAAGGTGACCACCGCCGAGAAGGAGGCGAAGGCGGCCGGCGAGAAGCTGGCGGCGGCCGAGAAGGAGGCGCGGGCGGCCCGGGACACGGCCCAGAAGCAGCGGGACGCCGCCGAGGCGGCGACGGCCACGGCCCGGAAGGAGCTGGACCAGCGGGCCGCCGACCTGAAGGCGGCCCAGGCCGAGCAGAGGAAGGCGGCCGACGCCCTGGAGGGGGTGGCCAAGGTCCTGCGGGACGCCAAGCTGCTCGACGACAAGGCCGACCCGGCGGCGGTCCTGGCCGCGGCCAGGCTGGCGGCGACCAAGGCGGCCGGCGGGTCGGACGCGGCCGCGGCCGCGATGAAGGACCTGTCCGCCCGGGCGGCCAAGGCCGAGGAGGCGGTCAAGGCCGCGGCCGCCGACCGGGAGAAGCTGGAGGCCGGGTACAAGGCCGAGGTGAAGAAGCTCCGGGACGCCGAGACGGCCCTGAAGGAGAAGCAGGCGGCCGACCTGAAGAAGCTCAAGGACGACCAGCAGGCGGCGGTGATGCAGCTCCAGAAGGACCACGCGGCCGAGGTCAAGAAGATGACCGGCGGGGTCGGCGAGAAGGAGCAGGCGGTCCGGGACGAGATGGACAAGAAGATCGCCAAGCTCCAGGAGGGCCAGAAGGCCCAGATCAAGGAGCTGCAGGAGGGGTTCGCGGCCACCGAGAAGAAGCTCCGGGACGCCGCCGCGGCCGCGGACAAGAAGCTCCGGGACGGGCTGGAGGAGGAGCGGAAGAAGCTGTTCGACAAGTACACGGCCGAGGTGAAGAAGCTGACCGCGGACGTGGAGGCGGCCCAGAAGAAGGCGGCCGACGCCGAGGCGACGGCCAAGAAGGTCGCCGACGACGCGAAGGAGGCGACGAAGAAGATCGCCGACGCCGAGGCGTTGGCCAAGAAGGCGGCCGAGTCCGAGGCGGCCACCAAGAAGGGCGCCGAGTCCCTGGCCGTGCGGGTGAAGGACGCGGTCAAGGAGGCGGCGGACGCCCGGGACCGGGCCACCGCCGAGCGGGACCGGGCGACCGCGGCGGCCCGGGCCCTGGAGGCGGAGAGGGTCCGGGCGGAGGAGCTGGCGGCCAAGCTCCGGGCCGACCTGAAGGCCGAGAAGGACCGGGCGGCCGAGCTGGCCAAGA
>JAIEQN010000402.1 GCA_019747685.1 Gemmataceae bacterium | reverse complement strand
GCCGCGGACCGGTCCGCCGCCGAGGCCCAGGCCCTCCGCGACGCGGTCGGGGCGGCCGGCGGGCAGGCCCTGCCGGACGAACTCCGGCAGGCCGGGGAGGACGCCCGGTCCAACCGCCAGGACAAGGCCGCCGCCGGCCAGCGGGCCGCCGCCGCCCGGCTCGACAAGCTCATCGCCAAGCTGGCCGAGCGGCCGGACGAGTCGGTCCCGGAGTTGGCCAAGAAGCGGCGGGAACAGCAGGCGGACGACGCCGACGCCATCGTCGCCGCCCAGGACGAGCTGCGGCGGCGGACCGAGGAGGCCAACCGGACCGCCGACCCGGCCCGGCGGGACGAGAACCTGAAGCGGCTCGCCCCCGAGCAGGAGAAGCTGGCCGAGCGGACCCGCGAGCTGGCCGAGCAACTGACCCGCGACCGGGACCCGGCGGCCCGCGACGCCCGGGCCGCCCAGGAGAAGATGGAGTCCGCCCGCGACGACCTGGAGCGGGGGGCCGACCCGACCCGCGCCCAGGAAGAGGCCGCCGACCGGCTCGACCAGGCCCGGGAGAAGCTCGACAACGCCCCGAAGCAGTCCGCCCGCGAGCTGTCCGACGAGAAGCGGCGGAAGCTGGCCGAGGCGGCGAAGGCCCTCCGCGACCGGCAGGCCGCCCTCCTGGCCGAGGCCGACCGGCTCCAGGAGAAGGTGTTGGCCGACAAGGAATGGTCCCGGCCGGTGCAGACCAGCTACGGCGACCTCGAAGACGCCGAGCGGGCCCTGGCCGTCGAGGTCCGGGCACTGGCCGACCGGGAGCTGGCCGGCCTGCCGGTCTTTCTCCGGGTGGTCAAGGACGCCGCCGGAGCGATGGACAAGGCGGCCGACAAAGTCCGGGACCGCGTCAAGGAGGCCGGCGACACCGACCCGGATGCGGCCTTCGACCCCGACCTGGAGAAGGCCCACGCCGGCAGGGTCCGCCGGCCGATGGCCCTGGCCGTCCGCCGGCTCGACCAACTCCTCGACGCCCTCAAGCCGGACCAGCCGAAGCCGAACGGCGGCGGGGGTGGTCAGCAGGGTGGGGACGGTCCGATGGGGGGTGGCGGCCCGATGCCCGAAGGGCAGGGCGGCAACGACGAGGTCGTCCCCCCGCTCGCCCAGCTCAAGGCCCTGCGGGCGCTGCAGGCCGACCTGAACGAGCGGACCGCCGAGTTCGACAAGGCCCACCCGGACCGGGGCGCCATGTCCGACGAGGAGCGGGACGAGCTGAAGGAGCTGGAGGACGCCCAAGCCGAGATCACCGCCCTGTTCGAGGAGATGGCCGAGTTGTTCCGGGACCGCCTCCCGCCGGCCGAGGAGCTGCCATGACGCGCTGGTGCCTGTTCGCCGCCGGGCTGGTGGTGGTACTCGGCCTCTCCGCCCGGGCCGACCTGCCGGTCGCCCCGCCGCCCCGGCCGGCCGCCCCGCGGGACGCCGAGGACCCGGCCGTCGTCGTCGAGCGGATCATCACCAACTCGAAGGCCGTCACCGAGAAGCTGGCCAAGACCGAGACCGGCGGGCCGACCCAATCGACCCAGGCGACCATCCTCAAGGACATCGACGCCCTGATCGACCGGCAGGAGAACCCGCCGCCGTCCGGCGGAGGGGGTGGCGGCGAACAGGACGACAAGAAGGACCAGAACCAGCAGGACCAAAATCAACAGAACCAGGGTCAGGGGTCGGGCGGGATGGGGAAGTCCGGCCAGCAGCCCCCGGGCGGGCAGGGCGGCGGCCAACAGTCCCGGGGCCGCCGGCCCCGGGGCGGGAAGGGCGGCCAGCCGCCGGGCGGCCACGACATGGCCAACGCCGGCGGGAAGAACGGCCCCCAGCCCGGCGGGGCGAAGGCCGGCGAGGCCGGCCC
>JAIEQN010000954.1 GCA_019747685.1 Gemmataceae bacterium | reverse complement strand
GCAGGAGCCCGCCGCCGAGCCGGGCGTTGAGCGGGATGTCGGCCCCGCCGACGGCGCTCCAGAACCGGTGCCACAACACCCACCACCGCCGGGCAACCGCCCCGAGCGGGCCGGGGCGGCACCGCTGGTACCGGCGGACCGTCCGGAGCAGCCGGCGGCCCGGGTCCCAGTACCGGGCCGGCCGCTCCCGCGACCAGTCCGGCTCCGTCGCCGACACCTCGGGCGTACTCATAGGCCCCCGGACCAGTGGACAATACCAATAAAGAACAGCGATGATCGGGCGTCAACGGCCCCGGCCGGGATCGCCGCCTCGGCGTCCGGGGCCGCGACCCGGATGCCCGCCCGATCCGTCGCGGCGGCTGGACGAACGGCCGTAAATGGGGTAGAATCGTACCTACACCCCCCGGCCGCGATTCTCCGCACAACCCGTCCCTCCGAGCCGAGCCTTGGGATGAGTTCCGTTCACGTCGTCATCGTCAACTACCGGACGGCCGGGTTGACGGTCGATTGCCTTCGGTCGCTGGCCCCCGAGGTGGCGGCACTGGCCGGCGGCAGCCGGGTCACGGTGGTCGACGGCGGGTCGGCCGACGGGTCGGCCGAGCACCTGGCGGCGGCCGTCGCCGCCGAGGCATGGGGCGGCTGGTGCGACCTCCTCCCGCTGGCCGAGAACCGGGGGTTCGCGGCCGGCAACAACGCCGCCATCCGGCCGGTCCTGGCCGGCCCGAACCCGCCCGACTACGTCCTCCTGCTCAACCCGGACACGGTCGTCCGCCCGGGGGCCGTCCGTACCCTAGTCGAGTTCCTCGACGCCCGCCCGCGGGTCGGGATCGCCGGCAGCCGGCTGGAAGACCCGGACGGCACCCCCCAGGTGTCGGCCTTCCGGTTCCACGGGATCGCCAGCCAGTTCGAGGGCGGGCTGCGGCTCGGGGTGGTGTCCCGGCTGTTCTGGCGGCAGGTCGTCGCCCCGCCCGCCCGGGACGAGGCCCACCCGACCGACTGGGTGTCCGGGGCGGCGATGATGGTCCGCCGGGCGGTGTTCGACGCCGTCGGGCTGTTGGACGAGGGGTACTTCCTGTACTTCGAGGAGACCGACTTCTGCCGCCGGGCCCGGCGGGCCGGGTGGGGCTGTTGGTACGCCCCTGCCGGCCGGGTGGTCCACCTGGTCGGCCAGAGCACCGGGATCACCGCCCCGCGGCGGCGGGTCCCGGGGTACTGGTTCGCGTCCCGGCAGCGGTACTTCCGGCGGAACCACGGCCGCGGGTACGCCCTGCTGGCCGACCTGGCTTGGGCCGCCGGGTACGCCCTGTGGCGGGTCCGGCGGCGGGTCCAGCGGAAGCCGGACACCGACCCGGTCGGCCTGCTCGGCGACTTCGTCCGGTACAACCTCCTCCCCGGCCGGCCCGGCCCGAGGGCGGCGTGACGCCGGTGGCACCCGCGCCGGCGGCGGCCGGAATCCCACACCCCCCGCCGGACGACCCTACCCCGGTCGGCCGGGTCGGGGTGGTGGTGATCGGCCGGAACGAGGGCGAGCGGCTGATCCGCTGCCTCCGGTCGGTCGCCACCGCCGGGACGGTGGTGTACGTCGACTCCGGGTCGGCCGACGGCAGCCCGGAGGCGGCCGCCGGGCTCGGGGCCGACGTGGTCCGGCTCGACCCGGCCCGCCCGTTCACCGCCGCCCGCGGCCGGAACGAGGGGTTCCAGCGCCTCCTGCAACTCGACCCGGATGTCGATTACGTCCAGTTCGTGGACGGCGACTGCGAGGTCTCCCCGGGGTGGGTGGAGGCCGCCCGCCGGGCCCTGGACGCGGCCCCCGGGGTGGCGGCGGCGTGCGGCCGGCTCCGCGAGCGACACCCGGACCGGTCGGTGT
>JAIEQN010000578.1 GCA_019747685.1 Gemmataceae bacterium | reverse complement strand
GCGGTTCACGACCGCCGACGCCCGGGTCAAGCTCCGGCGACTCTACCCCGCACCTCAAAAGTGATGACCGACTAGTCTGTGATTCCTCATGCCGTTGGTGCAGCGCCGTGGCCAAGCACATTCCGACACCGATGCCGACCCCTCAGCAGGCGTTCCTGACGCTGCCGATGCACAGGGAAATCCCGCTGATCGAGGCCAGCTACACCGAGGTGCTGCGGATCGAGCACTACCAGGGGACGGTCGATTGCCACTGCCAGGGGTGCGGCCGTGAGGCGGTGTTCCAAAGCAAAGCCCCGCTCCTGACGTTCCGGAGCGGTCACAGCCCGGGGGCAGTGAGGCTCAGCGTCGATGAATACGAGAGGGCCACGCGGCACAACCAATTCAGCCCCGAACAACAGTTCGTCGTCCAACAACTTGCCCTACGCGATCGCGCCTTCACGGTCGAGTTTTCCTGCACGCGGAACGGCGAGCACAAGCTGTTCTTCTTCTTCCGCGTGCACGACGGCACGGTCTCGAAGGTCGGCCAGTGGCCTTCCGTCGCGGCCCTCGAAGAAACCGGCATCAAGAAGTACCGTGGCGTGCTGGGCGAGCGCCGCTTCCGCGAGTTCTCGCGTGCCGTCGGCCTCCACGCCCACGCGGTCGGTATCGGTGCCTTCGTCTACCTGCGGCGCATCTTCGAGGGCCTGATCGACACCGCCCGCCAGGCGGCCACGGGGGAACCCGGCTGGGATGAGACGGCCTTCGGCCGCTGCCGGATGGACGAGAAGATTCAGACCTTGAAGGCCCGGCTGCCGGCCTTCCTCGTCGAACACCGGCACATGTACGCGATCCTGAGCAAGGGCATCCATGAGCTGGGCGAAGAGGAGTGCCTCGACTACTTCGAGCCGCTGAAAACCGGTATCGAGATGATCCTCGACCAGGAGATTGAACGGCGGGAACTAGCGGCAAAGGCGGATCGCGCCGGAGCTGCTCTGAACGCCATCCGGCAGAAACTGGGCAGTGCCTGATCTAACGGCGTCGCCGCCGTCATCGCCACCGTCGGCAAAACCGTCACCGGCATGGTCAGCCTCCGTCCGCACGATCGACGGCGGAAAGCCGCTCATCCAATACCCTCGCCCTGATCGCCCCCCAGCGGGCCTCCAGTTCGTCGACGTGCTTCCGGTCGGAAACCACCCCCTCCAGAGCTTCGGTGAGCGCGTCGGTGAACCGCCGGCTGCCGTCGGCACCGAACACGTGGGCGTGCTCGTGCACGTAGATCGCCAGGGCCCGGCCGAACCCGGCGGCGATGAAGATCGACTCGGCGAAGAAGATGTGTTCCTCGCGGTAGCGGCGGCCCCAGCCGTTGAAGTAGGCCGCGGCGCTCAGCTCGGTCTCGGCCACCGTGTAATGCACAGGCCGACCCTCCCAAATCCGGGAGAGCCACGGCGAAAGTACCCTCACCGCGTAGCCTAGCAGTTCGAGCCCCTCCCGCTCGGCGGCGGTGGGCAGCCGTCGCCGCCGGCTTTGCAAGTCGTCACGGCGGTAGAGCCAATCGTTGAACCGGGCGGCTGCGGTGAGCCCGCGGTAGACAAGGGCGGCGGCCAGCAAGGCGGCGAGCGGCGCGCCGAGACCCCAGAGCCAATCCCACGCCCGGCCGGCGCGTTCGTCCGCGACAGTGCAGCCGACCCAAAGCCCGGCGCACCCGCAGAAGAACCCAATCATCGTCGCTGCCCGCCGCACCTCGACGCGGCCGGGCAGTGGTCTGAACAGCGGCATTGCTGGCATCTCCCGGGAATAAAACCGTCGGCGAATGAAGCCGGATTGCCGTGTTGAAGACATCTAGCCCCCGGCGTCTCGGTGTTGTAACCCGGCGGCATGAGGACGAGC
>JAIEQN010000480.1 GCA_019747685.1 Gemmataceae bacterium | reverse complement strand
GGAGGGCGTTCAGTCGGGCCAAGTGCCGGGCCACCCGCCCGACCGCCCCCCGGATCACGCCGGCGGCGAGTGCCGCCCGGTCGCCGTCCGCGGCCCAGGCGTCGAGCGCGTCCACCCACTGGTCGGCCGTCGGCCGCCGGGCCGGGTCGGCGGCGAAGGTATCGTGGAACAGCCGCCGGACCTGGGAGGGTAGCTCGGCGAATGGTGTCCCGGCGTCGACCGGCACGCACCCGGCCGGCGGCCGGACCGCCGGGTCGAACGGCCAGAGGCGGTCGCGGATCGCGTCGCCGAGGTCCGGGACCGGGCCGCCGGACGGGTTCCGCCAGGCGAACGGGTGGCTGCCTGCCTTCAGCGCCTCCCAACTCAGGACCGCCGCCGCGAAGCAGTCCGACGCCGGCGTCCGGTCGGTCGCCCGCAGGTCCTTCCCGACCAGCTCGGGGGCCAAGTATCCGGGCAGGCCGACCCCGCAGCGGAACCGGCGGAAGACTTGGTTCTTGTCCCGGGCCTCGAACTCGTTGCTGTCCCGGTCGATCACCTGGGCGGCCCACCCGGCGGCCGGGTCGACGAGGACGTTGGCCGGGTGGAGGTCGGGGACGAGGACGCGGACGCGGTGGGAGGCGGCCACCTCCCGCCACAGGCTCCGGACGCCGCGCCGCAGGTCGGCCGGGACGGCCCGCAGGCCCGCCCGGTCCCGGGCGTCGGGGCTGGCGAACTCGAACCAATTGACCCCGGGCACCCGTTCCATCAGGATGGCCTCCGGTTCCCCGCCAGGCCGCCGGCTCAACACGTCGAGCGGCCAGGAGCGGCAGCCCTCCGGGGCGGGGATGTCCACCATCACCGCCGCCTTCTCGACCTGGGACCGGTCGGTGGGGAACTTGACCACGTGCCCGGGCGGGTTTTCGGTCGGCCGGACCACACCCTGCCCGCCGCGGCCGAGGACTTCGTCACGGACCGTGACGACGCGGTCCGTCCTCCCGTACAGCGTCAGCATTGGGGCACCTGTGTGGGCGTTCGCCCCGGCCGGCGGCGGGCCGCCGGCCGGGGTCGGCCGGCGGTCGGTCAGTTGCGGGACACCGGACCGGCGGGCGGGAAGTTGGCGTCCGAGACGGGCCGGTTGCGGGACAGGTCGTTCACGATCTGGGCGATCCAGAGCATCAACTCCCGGTAGTTGCGGTCGGCCGCGACCTTGCCCGGTCCCCGGCTGGAGATGCGGTCGAGCGTCGCCCGGTCGATGTCCCCCACCCCCACCGGCAGGACCCACAGCCCGTCGCGCTCGGCCTCGTGGACCCGGGCGATCGGCCCGTCGATGGCGTCCCGGGTCCTGGCGTCCGTCAAAACGACCAGCAGCCGGCGGCGGGCCGGGATGCCTTGGCGGCGGAGGTCGGCCGTGATCCGGTCCAGGGCGTCCATCGCGGCGTCGAGGGCCTTGCCGAGGAGGGTGGTGCCGCCGACGGGCAGCAGCCGGGCGGGGGCGAAGTCGGCGGCCGGGACGACCGGGCCGGCCCGGACCTCGCTGTTGAATTCCATCTGGCCGACCAGCGCGGTGCCCGCCGTGACCGGGTCCTCCTTCATCACCGTCGCCCCGGCGTCCATGCCGACGTACAGTTCCTCCTCGTGAGCGGCCTCGGACGGACTCTTGTCGAGCAGGATGACGACCGGGACGCGGGGGTGGTAGCCGCCCGAAACCGGGGACGAGAGCATCGGCGCGGGGCGGGGGTCGGGCGGGGCCGCGGCCGCCGGTCGGGTCGTCGGGACGAGCCGCCCGGGGCCGGGCTTCACCCCGGGGCGGGTGATGACGCACGCCGGCGGGGCGACCCCCGCGCCGGCGCCAGATTCCAAGGGCAAATATGTTTACCACGGC
>JAIEQN010001083.1 GCA_019747685.1 Gemmataceae bacterium | reverse complement strand
CCCGATGGCATGTGGACCCAGGCCTTCGACCTGGGCTGTTGGAACCGACCCTACGGGCCGGGGTCGTTGCGGGCTGAAGGCCCGCGCCAACAGAGCCCAGGCCGCAGGCCTGGGTCCGGTAGTCCGGTAGGCTCACTTCTTCCCCAGGGCCCGCTTGCGGGCGAAGAAGTCGGTCAGGGCGGCGGCGCACCGGTCGGCCAGGACCCCGCCGATCACCCGGGCCCGGTGGTTCAGCCGCGGGTCGGAGGCGATCTGGTACAGGGTGTGGCAGGCCCCGGCCTTCGGGTCGGGGCAGCCGTACACGACCAGCGGCAGCCGGGCGTTGACCACCGCCCCGGCGCACATCGGGCACGGCTCCAGGGTGACGTACAGGGTGCACCGGTCGAGCCGCCACGACCGCAACGCGGCGGCCGCCTGGGTGAGGGCGATCATCTCGGCGTGGGCGGTCGGGTCGTGGAGTTGCTCCCGCTGGTTGTGGGCCGTCCCGATGACGCCCTTTTCGGGGTGAACGACCACTGCCCCGACCGGGACCTCGTCCTCGGCTGCCGCCGCGGCGGCCTCGTCGAGGGCCAGCTCCATGTGGTGCAGGTGGAACGGGTGGGCCGGGGCGGTGAACGCCAGGTCGAGCGGGCCGAAGGGGTCCATCCGGGCAGGTTACCACATTCCGGAAAACCCGTCTTGCCCCCCCGACCTCGGACCCGCTAGACTCCCTTTCCCCCTCCGTCCGCCCCGCCGGACGGGCCGGGCAAGACGCCCGCCGGGGGACCACGGAGGGACAACTCGCATGGCCGCGCGCAAAGACCCCGCCCCCGTCCCGGCCCGCCCCCTGGTCGGCATCAACACCGACTACCAGGCCCCCAAGAACGGCACCCCCTACGCCCTGCTCAACGCCGGGTACATCGACGCCGTCGTCGCCGCCGGCGGGCTGCCGGTCCTGCTCCCGCCGGTCCGCAAGGACAACCTGGCCGAGGTCGACGCCCTGCTCGACATGGTCGTCGGGGTGATCCTGACCGGCGGGGCCGACATGGACCCCCGCCGCAACGGCCAGGCCCCGACCGCCGCCGTCCGCCCGATGGCCGCCCGCCGGGAGGACGCCGACCGCTACCTGCTGGCGAAAATCTTCGAGCGGAAGATGCCGGTGCTGGGGATCGGCCTCGGGATGCAGCAGATCAACGTCTTCGCCGGCGGGACGGTCCACCTGCACCTGCCGGCCGACAACCCGAAGGCCCTGCCCCACAGCGACCCGACCGGGGCCCCCCACCGGCACATGGTCCTGATCGAGCCGAACACCCGGCTGGACGAGATTTACGGCGCCCCGGAGCTGCGGGTCAACAGCCAGCACCACCAGGCGGTGAACCAGCTCGGGAAGAAGCTGCGGGTGGCCGCCCGGTCCCCGGACGGGGTGATCGAGGCGGTCGAGGCGACCGACCCGAACTGGTTCTGCGTCGGGGTCCAGTGGCACCCGGAGGCGGACACCGCCAGCGCCCTCGACCAGCAGATCTTCGAGTGCTTCGTCCAGGCCGCCGTCCGGGCGGCCGACGGGGCGGTCCTCGCCGCGGCCTGACCAGTTTCGAGTTTCGAGTTTGAAGTCTCAAGTTCTGGGGCCGTGCCGTCCGGTTCCGACGAGGGGCGAACCGGGTGTCTTAAACTCGAAACTTCAAACTCGAAACTCGAAACTATGTCTGCCCGGTTGCTGCTCGGCCTGTCCGTCGGGTCCGGCCTGGAAGGGGTGGACGCGGCCGCCGTCCGGGCCGGCGGGCTGGGGCTCGGGCTGGCCCCGCGGGTCGGCCCGGCCGTCCGGGTGCCGTTCCCGCCGTCGGCCCGGGATGTCCTGCGGCAGGCTCCGGGGGTTCACACCCCC
>JAIEQN010000750.1 GCA_019747685.1 Gemmataceae bacterium | reverse complement strand
TCCTGGACCACCTTCCGGACCCCGCCGTCGCTCCCGATCCGCAGGGCCTCGGCCCGGGCCTTCAGGGTCTTCTCCAGGTCGGCCTTGGAGAGCAGCCCGGCCTTCATCTTCCGGACCAGGGACAGCCCGGTGGCGGCCTCGGCGTCGTCCGGGTCGATCTTGGCGGCGGCCGCGTACAGGCCGGCCGCCTCGTCCAGCTTGTCCATCGTCACCGCCCAGGTGGCCTGGGTCAGGAACTCCTCGCGGTAGAGCCGGACCTGGGTGGACGCCAGGGCCAGGGCCCGGTCGGCCTGGAGGACGGCCGGGGCGTCCGTGTGCGGGGCGGCCCGCCACTGATCGACCATCAGGTTCAGGAAGAAGTGGTCGGCCTGGGGGGCCGGCAGGTCCTGGGCCAGGGCCAGGGTGGCGGCCCGGCCGGACGACTTACCCGAGGCGGTCAGCGTCACCTTGGCCGCCGGCTTGGCGAGCCGGCCGAGCACCAGGGTCGGCTTGTCCGACCGCAGCGGCGGGAGCTTGGTCGGGAAGACCTCGGCCACCTCGTCGGCGAACTTGTAGGTGTCGGCCTTGAACACCGGGACGTCGAGGGCGGCCTTGAGCCGGGCGGCGAACTCGGCCCGCTTGGCCGGCTGGGTCAGGTCCTCCTGGAGCCGGACGACGGCCCCGCCGGTCAGGGCGGCCAGCCCGTGCAGGTTGTGCGGGTTGACCTTCACCCCGAGCGGGACGGCGAAGAAGTAGACATCGTCCCGGTCCATCTGGGCCCCGAGGGCGACCCGGTCGGCCTCGGACACCGGGTCGAAGGTGCTCTCCCCGTCGCCCAGGAGGAGCACGACCTGGTGCCGGCCGCGGTTCTTGAGGGTGTCGAGGACCCGGGTGAGGCCGCCCTTGAGGTCGGTGGCCCCGGCCCCGTACTCGACCTCGGTGAGGGCGGCGGCGGCCGCCGTCAGGTCGTCCGAGTTGGGGGCCTGGAAGTCCTTGGTCAGTTGGCGGGTGGTCTCCGGGGTGTTGAGCGTCCAGACGCTGACCCGGTCGTCCGGCCCGAGGAGCCCGGCCAGGGCGGCGACCGCCTGCCGGGCCTGGCGGAGGGGCAGCCCGGCCTGGCTGGCCGAGGTGTCGACCAGGACGGCCACGTCGCGGGGGCGGGCCGGGGCCGGGTCGAGGGCCGACTTGACCTGCCAGGCGAAGAGCGGGTCGCCGGCCCGCGGCTTGTAGCTGATGGCCGGGAGGGTGGTGAACTTGGTGACGGCCAGCTCGTCGGCCAGGTTGGCCCCGTCGGGCCGGCCGGCGGCGGGCGGGGGGGCCTTCCCGGGGCCGCCCCGGATGTCCCCGAACAGGTGGGTGCCGACGGCGGCGGTGGCCGTCGCCACCCCCAAGGCCGCCGTCAGCACCCGGAGCCGTTTCACGATGACCATTGCCCAGGCGCTCCTACGGGGGGACCGGGGGCGGGCGGAGGACGGCCCCGGCCGGGGTGATGACGGACGGTGCCCTGATTGTACTTCCGGGCCGGGCGGTCGTTCCACGGCAGATCGCAGCCGGGACCGGCCGACGGGCGAAGTCTAACCGGTGTAACGGCCGGCATTGAGGGCCGTTGGCGGGAACGGGGGCTGCCGGCCGGGCCCGGCGCGGCGCCGCCGGAACGACCCGGAGTGTTGAGTGGTTAGTGTTTAGTGTTCAGTCGGGCCCTTTCCGCGGAACCGGTACGACCGGCGCGGTCGGGCGTGGCGATCGAAGGTTCAAACACTAAACACTAAACACTAAACACTCCCTCCGGTTTGACTTGCCCCCCCGGCGACCTACGGTTGTTGAGGCCGGGGACGAGGATTGTCCCGGCGGCGCCGGACGGCCCGGCCGGAGACCGCCCCGC
>JAIEQN010000364.1 GCA_019747685.1 Gemmataceae bacterium | reverse complement strand
CCGGGTCCGTGGCTGACGCCGGCCGCTCGCCTCGGTCACGCCGCTTGCCGGACCGGCACGCCGGCCGGGACCACCTTCAGGGCGGCCCGGGGCCGCGGGCCGAACCAGTTCCGGATCGCCGCCCGGGACGGGACCTCGACGTACCGGTAAATCCCGAGGCAGAGGAAGTGAAGGGCGGCGAGCATCGCCAGGTTGTTGTACGCGACGATGTACCAGTCCTTCAGTGGCCCCTCCCCGGCCGCCCGCAGGTAGAAGAAGCTCTGGGCCAGCGGGTGGAGCAGGTACAGGCTGTAGCTGACCTCCCCGAGCAGCACCATCAGCCGGCAGCCGAGCGCCCGCCCGGCCAGCGACGGCAGGGCGGCGAGCTGGTAGATGATGACGGCGCAGAGCGGGGCGTACAGGACGTTCCCGGCCAGCGTCATCAGCCAGACCGGGTGGGCCGCGGTCGGGGACAGGGTCCGTGCCAGGGCGTTCTCCCACCCGGCCCCGTCCGCGGCCGGCGAGTAGGCCGGGAGGTTGAGCCAGAAGTTCCCCCACACCAGGGCGACCGCCGACCCGGCCAGCAGCCCGGCCCCGAACCACCACGGCCCAGGCTTGCGGGCCGCCGTCCCGAGGAAGTACTGGCCGGTCAGCGCCCCGATCAGGAACTCCCCGGACCGTTGGTACGGGCTCAGGTAGAGCAGCCACCGGAACTCGCCCATGGCGAACTTCTCGCCCCCGAACTGTTCGTCCGGGTAGCGGCCGACCACGTAGACGTTGGCGGCGACGTACCCGGCGAACACCAGCCCGCCGGCGGTCAGCAGCGACGGCAGCCCCCGGACCAGCCGGGCCACCGGTAGGACGACCAGCGGGAAGACCAGGTAGAAGAACGCCTCGGTGCTCACGCTCCAGGCCACCCCGACGTAGGCCTGGGTGACGGTCCGGGCGTGCATGTAGTCGGTGAACACCGGGATGTGGACCCAGCTCTGGGTCAGGGTGGCCACGAACCCGAGGCTCATCAGGGTGTCGTCCGGGCGGTTCAGGAGGTCGTGCCAGAAGTTGCCGACGAACGAGAAGAAGAGCAGGATCGTGACCAGGTAGACCGGGTAGATGCGGGCCACCCGGGCGACATAGAAGCCCCACAGGGTCCGCCCGTAATCGGCCCGGAACCCGGCCGAATAGTTGTAGGCCATCAGGAACCCGCTCAGGACGAAGAACAGCGGCATCCCCAGCCCGGACAGGGTGGCCAGGTACTTCGCCCCCCCGGCCCACGGCAGGTTGTGCGACATGTGGGCCAGCAGCACGCTCATGGCGGCCAGGTAGCGGAGGCCGGTAAGGGCGTCGAGTCGTGCCCGGGTCGGGTCCATGCGGCGTCTCCCCGCGGTCCGCGTGAGGGTACGCCTTCTGGATCGGCCGGCCGGCCCGGGCGGCTACACGAGTTCCGGAGGGGCCTGCGGGTCGGCCGGGTTCGGCCGGCCGGAGGGGCTGGGAAAGTGACGCGGCCCCCGGAATGTCCGGGGGCCGGCGGGCGGGTCGGGTGCCGTCGCCGTATCACGCCGCGTGCCGGGCCTTGTCGGCCGCCGGCGGGGCGGCGGCCGGCAGGGTCTTCTTCCAGGCCGTCCCGTAGGCGTCGATCTGGTAGCTGATGTGCTGGGCGGCCTTCTGACTCTCCCGGCTGTAGTGGAGGATGTCGGCGAGCAGAGCCTCGGCCTGGGCCAGCCGAGCGTGGTGGAGCGGGCGGAGGGCCCGGTCGAGGGTCCGCAGCCACCCGCCGACCGCCCGCTTGGCCCGCTGGGCCAACCGGGCCGGCGGCGAGAGCGACCGCCAGACGGCCGACCGGGCCGCGGCCGCCGCGGCCGCCACCTTCGGGTTCCGGTC
>JAIEQN010001042.1 GCA_019747685.1 Gemmataceae bacterium | reverse complement strand
GTCAGGCCCCTGTTTCTTGCTCGGAAACAGGGGCCTGACGGCCCCCGCTCGCCCGGAACACGGTCATGTCTTCCGACGCCGACGAACTCCCGGACGAGGCCGACGCGGTCCGCCCGGTCTCGGTCCGGACCCGCGAGCCGGTCGATCTGGTCGTCCGGATCAAGGCCGAGGGGATGCGGCTGGACCAGTACGTCCTGATGCACCTCGGCCCGGACTACAGCCGGTCGGAAATCCAGCGGGCGATCGGGTCCGGCGGGATCACGGTCAACGAAAAGCCGAGTAAGCCGGGGTACAAGGTCCGGAACTTCGACCGGCTGCACGTCGCCCTGCCGACGCCGGACCACGACCTGCCCGAGCCCGAGGACATCCCGCTCGACATCCTCTACCAGGACGACTTCCTGGCGGTGGTGAACAAGCCGGCCGACATGGTCGTCCACCCGGCCAAGGGGAACTGGTCCGGGACCCTGGTGAACGCCCTCCAGTTCCACTTCAAGGACCACCTGAGCCGCGAAAACGGCGTCTACCGGGCCGGGATCGTCCACCGCCTCGACAAGGACACCAGCGGGGTCATCCTGGTGGCCAAGGACGACCAGACGCACCGCGAGTGCGCCATGCAGTTCGAGACCCGGAAGGTGTTCAAGGAGTACGTCGCCCTGGCCGCCGGGGAGCTGGACCGGGACACCGACTACATCGAGGCCAAGATCAAGCCGCACCCGCACGACCGGGAGAAGATGGCGGTGGCCGGGCCGGACGACCCGGACGGCAAAGACGCCCTGAGCTACTACGAGGTGCTGGAGCGGTTCCGGGGCTACACGCTGGTGAAGGTCCAGCCGCGGACCGGGCGGACGCACCAAATCCGCGTCCACCTGGCCCACGCCGGGTGCCCGGTGGTGGCCGACAAGCACTACAGCGGCCGGGACCGCTTGAACCTATCGGATTTGGTGCCGGGGCTGCCCCGGGACCGGGACGAGGTGCTGATCGGCCGGCAGGCCCTGCACGCCTTCCGGCTCCGGTTCCGGCACCCGCGGACGGCCGCTTGGCTGGAGGTCGAAGCCCCACTCGCCCCGGACATCCGCAAGGCACTAGAGGCCGTCCGCGAGTACCGGCCGCGGCGGGGGTAGGGTGGGTGACGACCGGTGCAGGGTGGGCGGAGGCGGTCCGCAGGACCGCTGAGGCCCACGGTGGGGCGTATCGAGAACCGTGGGCCTCGGCCCGCCTGCGGCGGACCTCCGCCCACCCTACGGGTTGGCCTTTCCCTCGACCGCCGGCGGGGCGTCCGCCGGGTGCCCCTTCCCGGCTTCGCCCCGCACCAGGGCCACCGCCCCGACGATGAGCAAGAACGCCAGCCCGGTCCGCCAGGTCGGGGCCTCGCCCAGGTAGAAGTAGGCGAACACCGCGAACACCGACAGCGACACCACCTCTTGAATCACCTTGAGCTGGGTGGCGGAGAGCCGCCCGTACCCGAGCCGGTTGGCCGGGACCTGCAAGGCGTACTCCGGGAAGGCGATCAGCCAGCTCAGGAGGATGACCCAGTACCACCGGGCGTCCGGGTACTTGAGGTGGCCGTACCAGGCGGCTGTCATGAACGCGTTCGACCCGACCAGCAGCAAGACCACCCGGAACGTCGTCGGCATGGCGGTTCGTGACCGTGGATGAGGGACCCGCGGGGCATCAGCAGCAACAGACAAGCCCACGGACCGTGTCCGTGGGCTGCTGTTCCCCGCACAGGCCGGGAGGCCTGTGCCACCTGTCAGCTTGGTGGCACAGGCCGGGAGGCCTGTGCGACAAGCATCACGGCTTCGGCGGCGTCCCCGGGGCGGCCCCGCCGGCCGGCGGGGCGGGCGGCGTCGCCGCCG
>JAIEQN010000604.1 GCA_019747685.1 Gemmataceae bacterium | reverse complement strand
CTCCCGCGCCCGACCCCGCCCCGGCACCCGGCCCGGCGGCGGCCGAGGCCCCGCCGCCCGGCGTCCTGCCCCGGTTCGCCGACGTGACCCCGGGGTCCGGGGTCGACTTCGTCCACTTCGGCGGCCGGACCCGGATGCAGTACATGATGGAGCAGACGGCCGGGGCCGGGGTCGGCTGGCTCGACTACGACCGGGACGGGCGGATGGACCTGCTCCTGGTCCAGGGGATGACGTTCGTCCCGCCCCACCCGGACCGGCCCCCGACCACCAAGCTTTACCGCAACCTGGGCGGCGGGAAGTTCGCCGACGTGACCGCCGCCGCCGGGATCGGCCACGTCGGCTGCGGCCAGGGCGTGGCCGTCGGCGACGTGGACAACGACGGCTACCCGGACGTGCTGATCGCCTGCTACGGCAAGCCGAACGCCTTCTACCGGAACGTCCCGGACGGGGCGGGCGGGCGGCGGTTCGAGGACCAGACCGCCCGGGCCGGGCTGGCCGACCACCCGGACTGGAAGGACCGGGAGAACCACGGCACCAGCGCCGCCTTCCTGGACTACGACGGGGACGGCCGGCTCGACCTGTTCGTGTGCAGCTACGTCCACCTGAACAAGGGGCTGGCCGGCTACCCGAGCTGCCTCAGCCGCAAGGACGAGCCGGACGCCTGCAGCCCGGACAAGTTCGCCCCGACCCGGTGCCTCCTGTTCCGCAACGAGGGCGACGGCCGGTTCTCCGACGCCACCGAGGCATCCGGGGTCGGGGTGCGGATGGCCAAGGCCCTCGGGGTGGTCGCCCTCGACCTGGACGACGACGGCCGGGTGGACCTGTTCGTGGCCAACGACCAGATGCCGAACTTCTTCTTCCGCAACCTCGGCGGCGGGAAGTTCGAGGAGGTCGCCCTGAAGGCCGGGTGCGCCCTGAGCATCACCGGCCGGACCCAGGCGTACATGGGGGTGGACGCCGACGACCTCGACGGGGACGGCCGGCCGGACCTCTACTCGACCGCCTTCACCCGCGAGTCCGACACCCTGTTCAAGAACCTCGGCGGGGGCCGGTTCGTCGACCGGACCGGCGGCAGCGGGATCGGCCCGCCGACCTTCCACCCGCTCGGGTGGGGGTGCGTGCTGTTCGACCCCGACCTGGACGGGGCCCTGGACATCGCCGTGGTCAACGGCCACGTCGCGGTCAACGTGGACGACGACGGGAACCCGAACAACACCCTCCGCCAGAAGGCCCTCCTGTTCCGGGGCGACGGGGCCGGGCGGTTCCGGGACGTGTCGGCCTGGGCCGGGCCGTACTTCGGGGAGCGGCACATCGGCCGGGGGCTGGCGGTCGCCGACTTCGACGACGACGGCCGGCCGGACCTGGCCGTCGGCAACAGCGGCGGCCCGGCGGTGCTCCTGCGGAACGCGACCGACACCCCGCACCACTGGCTGCGGCTGACGCTGGAGGGGACCACGAGTAACCGGGACGCGGTCGGGGCGAAGGTCACGGTCCGGCTGCCGGACGGCCGGGCCCTGGTCCGCCACCGCAAGGGCGGCGGCAGCTACGCCTCGGCGTCCGACCCCCGGCTGCTGGTCGGGGTCGGGTCGGCCACGACGGCCCCGGCGGTCGAGGTGCGGTGGCCGTCCGGGGCGGTGCAGACGTTCGGCCCGCTGGCGGCCGACCGGGGGTACACCCTGGTCGAGGGGGAGGCCGCGGCCCGGCCGGCGGGGGGGCCGTGAGGCGGGTACGTCGTCGGGGAGCCGCCGGACCAGCGGGTCCGGGTGGCCGGGGTAGAGTCCTCGATGCCCCGGGCTTGTCGGATGGGCGGAAGCTCTCGTAGGGCGGGCGGAGGCCCGCCGCAGGCGGGCGA
>JAIEQN010000431.1 GCA_019747685.1 Gemmataceae bacterium | reverse complement strand
ACGAGCACCGGCAGGGTTGCCTGGACCGGCGGGCCGGCGGGGGCCGCGGCGGCGTCGGCCGCCTTCGGCGGGGCCGTCGGGACCTCCGGCTCGTCGTCCTCCAGGAACACCTCGTCCGGGTCGGCCTCGTCCACCTTCTTCCGCATCAGGAAGTAGATGGCGGTCGCGGCCGACCAGAAGAAGCTGTAGCTGAACCCGAGCATCATCAGGAAGATCAGGGCCAGCCAGAAGGCGACGATCCCGGCCCCCCAGGTGTTGTACGCGTAGAACTCGCCCCGGGCGGCGTCGTACTGGGCCGGGTTGACCTTCTGGTACACGTCGACCGGCCGGCCGGTCGGGGTCCGGGCCTGCTCGTGGGTGATCGCGTACGGGCTGTCCTGGAGTAGCAGCTCCCGCCACCCGAACGACTCCGGGGCGTAGATGAACAGGTAGTCCGGCTTCCGGTCGGAGTAGACGGCCGACGCCGGCAGCCCGACCGCCCACTTGCCCATGTACACCATCAGGGAGGTGAAGAACAGGACGAAGAACGTGACCGCCGCCCCGTACAGGACGGCCACCAGCCAGTACCAGGCGTAGTGCCACGGGGCCTGGTAGACGTAGTTCACCGACCGGGAGAGGGCGTCGAACGTGTCGCTGCTGTCGCCCTCGGCCGACAGGGTCGGGTACATCAGCGGGTAGCCGACCAGCCCGACCAGGAAGACGGCCATGATCGCCCCGCCGAGGATCACCAGCGGGAGCAACAGGCCGAGCAGGAGCAGGTCGCCGACCACCGGGATCAGGGCGACCAGCCCGTACAGGAACAGCCCGACGGCCACCGCCGCGATGATCCCGAGCGGGACGAGCGGGGAGAGTAGGTAGTTGGCGTACCGGCGGGCGACGAACCGGACCGCCTGGCGGAGGCTCATCGGCCCCTTGTCGGCCAACTGCACCGCCGCCAGCCGGGTGATGACCCCGCCGGCGAACCCCCACACCACCAGCGCCCACAGGACCAGCAGGAACAGGTACACCCGGGTCTGGAAGCTGACCCCCGGGGAGATCAGCTTGCCGACCGGGACCAGGAACTTGACCAGCGGCTCGACCAGGACCGGGACCGACCCGGACAGGAACCCGCCGACCAGCTCCCGCCGCTCCTCGGCCGACCCGCTCACCACCCGGGTGACCAGGAGGAACGGGTTGGGGCCGCGGTACTCGTCCCACGGCATCGCCCGGAACCGGCCCGGCGGGGCCTGCCCGGGGGCCGACGGGTACGGCCCGGCCAGGTCGGCCATCACCTTCCACTGGTCGGTGTCGGCGGCGAACCGCTCGTCCCCGACCCGGGTGATGTCCTCCTCGGTGTACCGGTCGGCGGTCCCCGGCTTGGTCCGGTTCTCGTACTCCCGCTGGATGGCCGAGTTGGCGTACCGGGGGTCGTTCCGCTGGGGGGCCGGGTAGTAGAAGATGGCCGACAGGACGTACCAGCCGAGGGACATGAGCAGGATGCCGGCGGCGGCGACCAGCAGCTTCCGCGGGTCCAGGGCGACCTGGAAGCAGCGGAACAGGGACATCCACGGGAAGGTGGCGCGGAAGCTGACCCCGGTGGAATGGTCGCGGCCGTCGGCCATGCTGGCACCTCGGATACGGTAGGTCGGTCCGCAGGCCGGGGGCCGGCCGCCGCGGGACGGGGGGGATTATACCTGCCACCCCGGGGCCGGCAACTTGGGCCGCACAGGCGGGAATGCCGGTGCCACCAAAACACCGGGTTTGGTGGCACCGGCATTCCCGCCTGTGCGGTAAGCCCCACAAACCACCTCGGCCTGCGGCCCGGCCGGCGTCCCGGACCCGCGAGGGTCGGGAGCGTCGACCG
>JAIEQN010000843.1 GCA_019747685.1 Gemmataceae bacterium | reverse complement strand
GCTGGTGGCCGGCATCGGCGGGCCGTCGGCCGCGGTGCCGCCCGATCTGGCCCGCCGGACGGTCGCCGGGGTGAACCAATTCCTGACCGGCGGCGGGGCCTCGACCCCGGCCGCGGTCGCGGCGAAAGGAGTCGTCGGGGGTATGGTCAAGCTCAAGGTGTCGGCGGCGCTGGCGACGGCGGCCGCGGCGATGGTGGCGATCGGGGTCGGGCTGGCGGACGACGGGCCGCGGCCGAACTTGCCGCCGACAGACCCGCCACCGAAGGGCGCGGACGCGCGGCCGCTGACGCCTCCGGCCGGCCCCGGAGTGGCCGAGCACCGGACGGCCAACTTCGTCGTCCGGGCGGACCACCCGGCGGTCGCCCGGGCCCTGGCCAACGAACTGGAAGTGCAACGGCGGGAGCAGGCGAAGGCGTGGCTCGGGAAAGAGTTGCCGCCGTGGCCCGAGCCGTGCCAGGTCCGGGTTCAGCACCACGAGTCCGGCACCCACCACAACGGGGAGATGGTGTTCCGGCGACCGGAGCGGGACGACTTCCGGCAGGTGCTGATGGGCGACATGGACAACCTACTTACGGTGTACGGCCCACGGGCCGTCGCCCGCCTGCTGTTGGCCGTCCACCTCGGGAACGAACCGCCGGGGTGGGCCTACGGCGTGGCCTACCACATGTCGGCACCGACCGCCGACGGCCACCTGTCCGAGCGGTGCTTCGACGCCCTGTCGAAGGGGCGGGCCTTCCGCCTCAATGCCCTGCTCGGCACGCCGCCCGGGAACGAAAGCGACGTGTACGAGGCGCAAAGCCACATGGTCGGAAAGTTCCTGCTCGCCCGCGGTGGCAAGCCGGCGTTCGTCCGGTTCGTCGGGGTCGGGATGAAGGACGGGTGGGAGAAGGCCGCGAAGGACGTTTACGGGTTCGCGTCGGTGGACGCCCTGGAGGCGGCGTGGATCGCCTGGATGAAGGAAAACCCGCCCCCGCCCAAGGACGCCCCGAAGCCGGCCGACCCCGCCCGCATCCCGCCGGTCAAGCTGACCGACACGAAGCCGGCCGCGGAAGACCCGCCGGCCCGGCCGTCGGTTCACGAGCGGACGAACTTCCTCGTTTCTGCCCCGTACGACCAGGTCGGCGGCGCGGTCGCGGACGCGGCGGAGCGGCACCGGGCCCGGCTGGCCCAACTCTGGCTCGGCGGGGTGCTGCCGGACTGGAACACGCCGCTGCGGATCACAGTCGAGGTGACGCAAGGAACCCCCGGCGGGGCGACTACGTTCACCTTCGGCACGAAGGACGGCAAGCCGGCCGTCACCTCGGCCGAGATGGAGGTTCACGGCCCGGCCAAGAGCATCCTCGACAGCGTACTGCCGCACGAAGTCATGCACGCGGTTCTGGCGACCCACTTCGGGAAGCCGCTCCCGAGGTGGGCCGACGAGGGCATCGCCGTCACCGCCGAGTCGGAGGCCGAGCAGAAGTCCCACGAGGTCAAGGCCCGCGAGTACCTGAACGCCGGCCGCGGGCTGCGGCTGGGCGTCCTGTTCCGGCTGGCCGAGTACCCCCGGGACATGCACGTCCTGTTCGCCCAGGGGCATTCGGTCGTCCGCTTCCTGCTCGATTACGGCGGCAAGCTCGCCCAGGCCCCGGCGGGCGGCGCCGGCCGGACCGAGTTGCTGGAGTTCGTCCGGATCGGCATGGACGGGAACACGGCCGAGTCGTGGGACCGGGCGGCCAAGGAGGTGTACGGGTTCGCTTCGGTCGAGGTGCTGGAGATGCGGTGGATGGACTCGCTGCGGGCCCCGCCCCCGCGGCCGGCCGCCCCGAAGCCGGCGCCCGCCGAGCCGGACCGCATCCCGC
>JAIEQN010000392.1 GCA_019747685.1 Gemmataceae bacterium | reverse complement strand
CGGCCGCGGCGCCGGCGAGGCCCCCGGAACCGCTCCCGCTCGACGACGAGGCGGTCGAGGTCGAGCTGGTCCACCCGCCGTCAAGCTGGGACGAGCCCCCGCCCGGCCGGGGCCTGACCCGGCGGGACGTGGTTATGCTGGCCGCCGGCGGGGCCGGGGTGCTCGGGGCGGTCGGCCTCGGGTTCGGGCTGGCCCGGCTGCTCCGCGAGCTGCGGGGCGGTCCGGAAAAGACGGATTAACCACAAAGACACAAAGGGCACGGAACCAGACCGGACAGATTTGGGTGGATTTTTTCCGACGGTTCTTGTCTTCTTGGTGCCCTTTGTGTCTTTGTGGTTAATCCGTCTATGCTGATCCACGCCCGCCATTACGCCACCGGCGAGCCGGTCGCCGTCGAGACCGCCGGCGGGGTCGTCGCCGCCGTCTGGCCGTCGGGCCAGGCGCCGCCGGGCCGGTGGGTCGCCCCGGCGTTCTTCGACCCCCAGGTTAACGGGGCACTCGGGGTCAACTTCACCTCGCCCGACCTGACCCCCGAGCAGGTCCGGATCGTCGCCGACGAGTGCCGCCGGCACGGGGTCGGGGCCTTCCTGCCGACGGTCATCACCTCGGCCCCCGAGGTCATCGAGGGGGCGTTCGTCGCCCTCGGGAGGGCCCGGGCCGCCGACCCGGAGCTGGCCCGCCGGCTGCCGGGGTATCACCTCGAAGGGCCGTTCTTCTCGCCCGACGACGGCCCCCGCGGGGCACACCCGCGGGAGCACGTCCGCGACCCGGATTGGGACCTGTTCCGGCGGTGGCAGGACGCGGCCGGCGGCCTCATCCGCATGGTCACGCTCGCCCCCGAACGGCCGGGCGCCCCCCCCTTCATCGAGAAGCTGGCCGCGGCCGGGGTGGTCGCGGCCGTCGGCCACACCGCCGCCGCCGGCGACACCATCCGGGCCGCCGCCGACGCCGGGGCGCGGGTCAGCACCCACCTGGGCAACGGCTGCCACGCCGCCCTGCCCCGCCACCCCAACTACCTCTGGGACCAGCTCGCCGAGGACCGGCTGTGGATGAGCCTCATCCCGGACGGCCACCACCTGCCGCCGGCGGTGGTCAAGGTGTTCGTCCGGGCGAAGGGGGTCGAGCGGACCCTGCTGACGTGCGACGCCGGGCCGCTGGCCGGGTTGCCGCCGGGCCGCTACCGCGAGTGGGGGGCCGACCTGGAGGTCCTGCCCGGCGGGAAGGTTGTGGTAGCCGGGACGCCGTACCTGGCCGGCGGCGGCCACTTCACCGACACCTGCGTCGGCACCGTCATCCGGGCGGCGGGCGTGAGCCTGACGGACGCCGTCGAGATGACCACGGCCCGGCCGCGGCAGTTGCTCGGCCTACCCGTCCCCACCCTCGCCCCCGGCCAGCCGGCCGACCTGGTCGTCTTCGAGTGGGAGCCGGGCGGCGACCTCCGGGTCGTGGCCGACGGGCCGGCCTGACCGGCCTCACGGGGGCGGGCAGGCGTCGGCCGCCCGCTGCCACATCTCGGCCAGGGCCGGGCGGTCGAGGCCCCGGCAGACCGCGGCCAGCTTGCGGCGGACCGCCCCGTCCTTCGGCTTGTCCGCCGCCTCCCGGCTCAGCTCGGTCAGCTCCTTCAGCAGGGCCTGAGACCGTTCGAGCCGCTGCCGCTGCTCGGCGGCGTCGGCCGGGCGGCCCAGCCGGTCGAGCGCCTGGGCCAGTTGGTAGCGGCAGGGGGTGTCGTGCGAGTCGGCCCGGAGGGCCTGTTCCAGTAGGGGAATCGCCTTCTCCGGCGCGTCGGCGGCCAGCAGCGCCCGCACCCGCAGCGCCCGCGGCGACGCCGGGGCCCGGTCA
>JAIEQN010000467.1 GCA_019747685.1 Gemmataceae bacterium | reverse complement strand
CTGGGCCGGGTCGGCCGGCGGGCCGGGCTGGGCCGCCGGCTTCTCGGCCGGGGCCGGCGGCGAGCCCGGCGGGCTGATCTGCTGGGTGACGACGAACACCCCGATCGGGGCGAGCACCGCGCTGAACACGGCGGCGGTGACCTTCTTCATCATGGCGGCTCCCTCCGTCGCCCGGTGCGGGCGTCACCCCGGCCCGGCGGCCGTCCCGCAGGCCGCCAGCTCCCGCCCGAGCCGGTCCCAGTCGGCCGCGGCGGCGAACGCCTCGGCCCGGCTGTCCCGCCGGTCGGCGGTCGGGGCGGCGGTAGTATGACGACCGGCGCGGTTGACCGCCAGCCATCCTGCGGGCGTCCGGAACACCCCCTTGAGCCGGACGACGCCGGGGAAGTCGCGGAGCAGGGGGAGGAGCCGGTTGGGGTCGAAGACCACGGCCGGGGGGAAGGTCCAGCCTTTTGAAGAAAGCAAGGAATCCGAAGCACGAAATCCGAACCGATCAGGGCCTTCCATAACCGCCGCCGGCAGGTCGAGCCAGGCCGGGTCGAGCCGGCCGCCGGTCGTTCCGGCGACGAGCAGCTTCGGCGGGTCGAGGCCGTCGGCCCACCGCCGGAACGCCTCGACCAGTTCCGGGGCGGCCGCGTCCAGCTTGTTCAGCACCAGCACGTCGGCCAGGGCGACCTGGTCGGCGAACACCGGGTTCTGGTGCATGGCCGGGTCGGCGAAGTCGGGCGGGTCCACGAGGCCGACGGTCGCCCGGACCTCCAGCCGGCCGGCGTAGTTCGCCCGCAGGGCGTCGACCAGCCCGGCCGGGTGGCCCAGGCCGCTCGGTTCGATCAGGAGCCGGTCCGGCCTCTCGTCCACCAGCAGGAAGTGGAGGGCGACCCCGAGGTACGGGGCGGTGGCGCAGCAGACGCACCCGCCGGCCACCTCCCGGACCGCAACCCCGGCCGGACCCTGGCCCTCGATCAGGGCGGCGTCGATCCCGACCGCGCCGGCCTCGTTGACCAGGACGGCCCACCGCTCGCCCGGCGGCCGGCGGTGCAACAGGTCGATCACCGCCGTCGTCTTGCCAACGCCCAGAAACCCGGTGATCAGGTTGACGGGTAACATTCGGACATTAACCGCAGAGTCACCGAGGGCACCAAGCGGAGGAGACCCGGGGTCGATTTTACCACCTCGTATGTTGCCTTCTCGGTGCCCCCGGTGACTCTGCGGTGAACTCTTCGGAAATACCCGTATGGGCCGGGCCGGTGCCGGCCTCTGGTAGGGTGCCATGTCCGCCGTCCGCGACTACCTCCGGGCCGTGGCCGCCGACCCCGCCGGGGCGGCCGACGCCGAGCTGCTGGCCCGGTTCACCGGGTCCGGCGACGAGGCCGCGTTCGAGCTGCTGGTGTGGCGGCACGCGGCCCTGGTCCGGCGGGTCTGCCGGTCGGTCCTGCGGGACCACCACGCGGCCGAGGACGCCGCCCAGGCGGCGTTCCTGGTCCTGGCCCGCAAGGCCCGGACGTTCGCCGGCCGGGGGGCGGTGGTCGGGTGGCTGTACCGGGTGGCCCGGCGGGCGGCCGTCCGGCTGGCCAGGCAGCGGGTCCGGCTCCCCGGGCCGCTGCCCCACCCCGACCGGCTCGCGGCCGCCGACACACTGGACACGGCCGACGCGGCCGAACAGGCCGCCCGGCTGTGGGCCGAGGTGGACCGGCTCCCCGAACGCTACCGGGTGCCGGTGCTGCTGTGCCACTTCGAGGGGCTGACCCACCCCGAGGCGGCCCGGCGGACCGGCTGGCCGGTCGGCACGGTGGCCGGGCGGCTGTCGCGTGCCCGGGCGCTGCTCGCCCGGCGGCTGAC
>JAIEQN010001168.1 GCA_019747685.1 Gemmataceae bacterium | reverse complement strand
CGCCGACCTCCGCGTCCTGTTCGTCGGCAACAGCCACACCCTCGGCCACGACCTGCCCGACCTCGTCGGCCGGATGACCCACGCCCTCCGCCCCGACCGGACCGTCTACACCCACGCAGTCGGGTTGCCGTTCCTCGACGCCGCGGCCGACGACCCGACCGCCCGGGACGAGGTCGACGCCCGGCCGTGGACCCATGTGGTCCTCCAGGCCCAGCGGATCAGCGCCAGCGGCAAGCGGGAGTACTCCCGGGCCGAGGGGATCGACCTGGCCCGCCGGGCGAAGGACCGCGGGGCCGCCGTCTTCTTCTCCGAGTGGGGGCTGAAGGACGACCCGACGAACGGCCCGCGGCACGAGCGGGTCTACGGGGAGATGGCGAAGGAGGCCGGGGTGCGGGTGGCGGCGGTCGGCCGGGCGTGGGACCTGGCCCGGGCCGCCCGGCCGGACCTGCCGCTCTACGAGGGCGACGGCAACCACCAGACCGCGACCGGGGCGTTCCTGACGGCGGCAGTCCTGGCCGGCCGGCTGACCGAAACCAGCCCGGCCCCGCTGGCCGACTTCGCGTACCCGGAGGCGGACGCCGACACCCGGAAGCTGCTGGCCGACGCCGCGGCCCGGGCCGCCGAGCGGGAGATGGGCGATTGACCGCCGGCGGCCGGTCTGGCATCACCCGCGCCGGTCGGTTACAGTACGGACGACGCCCGCGGAGCCACGCCGATGACCCCGACCGACACCGACCCGCCGGCCGTCCGTCTCACCGCCGCCGGGCTACGCCGCCTCCCGCGGGACCAGCAGGACGCGATCCTGGCGAAGGCCGCGGCGCTGGCCGAAGACGACTACCGGAACGACCCCGAGTTGACGGCGTCCGAGCCCAACGGAATGACCCGCACCATGACCGACCGCATCGCCGTCCGGCCGCACGTCCACTTCGGCAAGCCGTGCGTGGCCGGCACCCGGATCACCGTCCAGAGCGTGCTGGAGTTGGTTCGGGAGGGCGTCCCCACGCCCGACATCATCCGGGACTACTACCCCGACCTGACCGCCGCCGACATCCGGGCGTGCGTCCGGTATGCCATCGATCACCTTCCGTAGCCCGACCAGTGGCCGAACGAGTCGGCCGCGGTTTTCGCAGGGTGGGTCGGCGGGAGCACCTGCGGTGCTTCCCTGGACCCACCCTACAGAAGCCCCGAGCCGGGTGGCACCAGAGCAACCCCCGCCCGCCAGGAATCACCCGAACCGCCGCTGCCGCAGCACCAGATAATCCAGCAGGGCCTTGTCGAACCCGACCGAGGTGTCCATCGGGACGTAGTCGACGTTCGCCCCGGCGCACTCCCGCCGGTAGTGCTCCCGCAGCTCGTTCACCCCGGCCAGGTAGTCGTCCCGGATGCCGGCCGCGTCCACCTCGAGGTGGTCGCCGGGCGACTCCACGTCCTCGAAGTCCACCAGCCCGGCCAAGGGGAAGTTCACCTCCAGCTCGTCCAGGACGTGGAACAGGATGACCTCGTGGCCGCCGTACCGCAGCCGGTACAGGCTCCGCAGGATCGGCTCCGGGTCGGCCAGGAGGTCGCTGAAGACCATCACCAGGCTCTTCCCCTTGAGCATCGCCGCCACCTGGTTCAGGCAGTCGGCCACGTCCGTCTCGCCCTCCGGCTTCAGGTTCGCCAGCACCGACAGGATCGTCCCCAACTGCGTCCGCTTGCTCTTGGGCGGCACCACGGTGCGGAGCTTGGTGTCGAACGCCACCAGCCCGACCGGGTCCTGCTGGAGGATCATCAGGTAGCCGAGGGCGGCCGCCAGGCAGATGCCGTACTCGAACTTGGTCAGCGTCTCGTCGGC
>JAIEQN010000829.1 GCA_019747685.1 Gemmataceae bacterium | reverse complement strand
GACCGGGCCGCCCGGGACGCCGACGCCGCCCGCCGGCCCCGGCTGGGGGTCGCGGCCGAGCCGCTGACCGACGAGAAGGCCGAGGAACTGGGGCTAAAGGAGGCCAAGGGCGTCGTCGTGGTCGAGGTCCTCAAGGGCACCCCGGCCGAGAAGGCCGGGGTCAAGGCCGATGACGTGATCCTGTCGGTCGGCGGGAAGGCGGTCGAGGACCCGGCCGGGCTGGTCACCGTCCTGCGGGAGGCCAAGCCAGGGGCCGAGGTCGACGTGGTCGTCGTCCGGGCCGGGAAGAAGACGACCCTCAAGGGGGTCAAGCTGGCCGCACCGAAGGGCGACGGGGACAAGAAGCCGGAGAAGGCCAAGCCGGAGGGCGACAAGAAGCCGGCGAAGGAGAAGGCCGGGGGCGGGGCCGACGGCCAGCCGCTGACGCTGGAGCTGGACATCAAACCCGGCGAGGGCGTGAAGCCGCTGGCCCTGCGGGCCGAGGGCCGGGCCGACGGCAAGCCGCTCACCCTGGTCCGGCCGGTCGGGGGGAAGCCGCTGGCCCTGGAGGTCAAGCCGGCCGACGGCAAGCCGCTCGCCCTGCGGGTCGAGGGCAAGCCGGCCGCCGGCGGGACCAAGTTCGACACCACCAACATCCGGATCAACGACGGCGAGTTCCAGATCGACGCCAAGGCCGACGGGACCGCCTACCGGGTGAAGGGGTCGGTCGAGGGCGGTAAGGCCGTCCCGTCCGAGGTCCGGATCACCGCCGGGGACGAGAAGGCGGCCAAGTACAAGTCGCTGGAGGAGGTCCCGGCCGAGCACCGGGCGGCGGTCAAGCAGCTCCTGGCCGGCATCAGCGGCGGGGGCCGGTAAGTCGAAGTCCATCCGCTGCCGCGAGGGCCGGGGTGAAAGCCCCGGCCCTTGTCATTTCGGCCGGGCGGGCGGACCGGGTAAACTGAACAGGCCCGTGGCGCTCGGGGGGGACGATGGAGACCGGCTGGTACGCCCTCGACCCGGCCTCGCTGCCCCGTGGGGTCGTCATCGCCGACGCCTCGCCGGCCGCGGCCGCCCTGTGGCACGGCCCGGTCGCCAGCGTCCTGGAGGAGTTGGCCGACCGGCTCCCGGCCGGCGCCCGGCCGGAGGTGGTGTTCCTGGGCGGCCGTGTCCGGCACCCGCTCGGCGACGTCCTCCGGGGCCTCGGGTCGGGCCACCCGGCGGCGGCCGGCCCGGGGGTGGGCATCGCCGCCAACCTGGGCCGCTACCCGGCGGCCGGGCCGGCCCTCCGCGACCTGTTCGACGGCCCGCCGCGACCGGTCCTCCTTCTGCTCAACGGCCCGGCACTCGACCTCGACGACTGGGCCGTCCCCGAAGTCACCAGCCGGGTTCTGGTCTACCGGCTGACCGGGGCCGACCGGGTGTCGCCGGCGGGGTTTGCCGAACTCGGCCCGGACGCCGACCTCGGCGGCCTCGTCGCCCACCTCGCCGACCCGGTGCGGGCGGTCCGCGTCACCGGCTTCGCCCTCGACTGGGACAACGACGCCCACCGGTGGGGAGACGGCGAGCTGACCGCCGCCGGGCCGGCCGCGGTGCCCCTCCGCGTCCGGCTCGCCCGCGCCGACGGGGCCACGCCCGAGGCGGTCGTCAGCCGGACGAGCGGGGCCGAGCATCGGCTCACGCTGACCCCCTGCCCCACACCCGTCGAGCCGGCGGCGGTCCCGCTGAGCGCGGCCGAGGGGTTGATCCTCGACCAGTGGGAGCGGGGCAACGGGTTCTACTGCGGGGCGTGCCGGCGGTCGCACCCGCCGGGCCGGGTCCGGTGCGACGCCGGCGGCGGCCCGGCCCTGCTGCCGA
>JAIEQN010000446.1 GCA_019747685.1 Gemmataceae bacterium | reverse complement strand
GCAAACCAACTGGCGACGGGGAGGCGGGCCGGGGGGGCGGCCGGGGCCGCCCCCCGGGCCGCCGCCGGCAAGCGGCCGCCGGGGCTGGCCGCCGTCCTGGTCGGGGACAACCCGGCCAGCCAGGTGTACGTCCGCAACAAGCACAAGGCCTGTCAGGACGCCGGGCTGGCCTCGACCGTTCACACGCTGCCCGCCGACACCACGCAAGCCCGACTGCTCGGCCTGGTGGACGAGCTGAACGCCGACCCGGCCGTCCACGGCATCCTGGTGCAACTGCCGCTGCCGGAGCAGATCGACGAGGACGCCGTCATACGGGCCGTCACCCCGGCCAAGGACGTCGACTGCTTCCGCCCGGAGAACCTCGGCCTCCTGGCCGCCGGCCACCCCCGGTATTACCCCTGCACCCCGCACGGGGTCGTCCAACTGCTCGAGCGCAACGGCGTCCCGCTGGCCGGGGCCGAGGTGGTGGTCGTCGGCCGGAGTAACATCGTCGGCAAGCCGCTGGCCCTGATGCTGGCCCAGAAGCGGACGGCCGCCAACCCGGCCGGCGGGGACGCCACGGTGACGGTCGCCCACACCCGGACCCGGGACCTGCCGGCCGTCTGCCGCCGGGCCGACATCCTGGTGGCCGCGGCCGGGTCGCCGCGGGTCGTCACCGCGGACATGGTCCGCCCCGGGGCGGCGGTGGTGGACGTGGGGACGAACTCGGTCGGCGGGAAGTTGGTCGGGGATGTCCACGAGGGCGTGGCCGAGGTGGCCGGGTGGCTGTCGCCGGTCCCCGGCGGGGTCGGGCCGATGACCATCACCATGCTGTTGGTCAACACCCTGGCGGCGGCCGCGGCGATCGACGGGTGAGCCGGGATCGTCGTCCCGCCGGGGTGGGCCCTGCCCCGGTCGTCCCCCACACCAACCCCTTTCCCGACGAAGGTCGGGGGTACGCACCCGGCCGTGACCGACCCGCCGGGGGTCGAAGTACCGACCGGGTCGGGGCCCGCCCGGCGGTGTTCGACCGCCCCCGGTCCGGCTATCCTCCCCCGCAGTGCCGTAGACCCGGCCCGGGGGATTCGACGTGTCACGATCGGCCGAAGAGGTGGCGCCGCCGGGTACGGCCCGTGCCCGGTTGCCGCGACAGGTCGCCTACATCATCGGGAACGAGGCCTGCGAGCGGTTCTCGTTCTACGGGATGCGGAACATCCTGACGCAGTTCCTCGCCTCCTCGGCCCTGCTGTTCGGCGCGGCCGAGCTGATCCCCCAGGCGGAGCGGGAGGGGGCGGCCAAGGAGGTGTTTCACACCTTCGTCCTGGGCGTCTACTTCTTCCCCCTCCTGGGGGGTTGGGTGGCGGACCGGCTCCTGGGCAAGTACCGGACCATCCTCTACCTCAGCCTGGTCTACTGCGTCGGCCAGGCCTGCCTGGCCGCGTTCGTGGGCGACAAGGCCGGGTTCTACGCCGGGCTGTTCCTGGTCGCCCTCGGGTCGGGCGGGATCAAGCCGTGCGTCTCGGCGTTCGTGGGCGACCAGTTCGACCAGTCGAACAAGTCGCTGGCCAAGGTCGTCTTCGACGCCTTCTACTGGATCATCAACTTCGGCTCCTTCTTCGCGTCCCTGCTGACGCCGCTGCTGTTGCGGCGGTTCGGCCCGGAGGTGGCGTTCGGCGTCCCCGGGGTGCTGATGTTCGCCTCGACCGTCATCCTCGGGCTGGGCCGCCGGCTCTACGTGGACGTGCCGCCGGCGCCCCCGCACCCGGACTCGTTCCTGCGGGTCGTGCGGACCGCCCTGGCCGCGCCCGGGCCGGCCGGGTCGGGCCGCCCGGGCCTCGGGCTCGCGGTCC
>JAIEQN010000020.1 GCA_019747685.1 Gemmataceae bacterium | reverse complement strand
CTCCAGGACGGCGACCGCCTCCCGAACGCCGTCCTCCTGCCGGACACGGTGGCCCATTTCCGCCGTCCGCTCCAGCACCATCTTGTTCGCCAGCGTGGTCGTGATCGCACGGGCGAGTTTGGCGGCGGTCAGCCGCCTGCGAGAACCGCAGGACGCCCCCAAGCCCTTCGAGGACAGGAGCCAGCCCCAGAACGGCTGGTCGGCGGCGAACGGCACGACCACCGACGGGACGCCCGCCCGCAGCGCCGCCCCCGTCGTCCCCGCCCCGCCGTGGTGGACGGCGAGCGAGCAGCGGGGGAACAGCCACGAGTGCGGCACGGCGGCGGTCAGGAACGCCGTGGCGGGGAGGTCGGCAGCGGACATCCCGCCCCACCCGGCGAGCAGCACCACCCGCTGGCCCGACCGCTCGGCGGCGGCGAGGGCGAGCCGGGTCGTCGCCTCGGCGTCCCGGCTGCTCATGCTCCCGAACCCGATTGCCACCGGGGGAGGCCCGGCGTCCAGGAACTCGGCCAGTCCGGGCGGCGGCGTCCACCCCCCGTCGTGGTCCAGGAACCAGTACCCGGTGACGTGATGCCCGGCCCCCACGTCGGTCGGGCGGGGCAGCAGCGCCGGGCTGTACCCGTACAGGATCACGTCGCCCGGACGCCGGACCACCCCGACGCTGCCCCAGAACCGGCACGGCGGCAGCCCCAGCACGTCCCGCCGTGCGGCGTTGACCGCCCCCCGCATCGGCTGCCAGAACACCTGCTTGCTGACGGCGTGCGACAGCCGGTTCGCCAGCCCCACGCCCCGGAGCCACGGGAGCGACAGCAGGCCGGGGTACTCGGCGGTCGCCGCCAGCGGTTGCAGGTGGGCCTGGACGAACGGGACGCCCAACTTCTCGGCGACCGACTCGCCGACGATCATCCCGCCGAAGCCTCCGATGATGACCTCCGCTCCTTCGCACGCCGCCAGACACTCCCCCATCGTGTCCCGGATCATCTGCCCGGCCTTCTCGACCATCAGCTTGTGGGTGGCCCAGAAGCCCCGCTCCATTGCGGCGACGACGGCGGGGTTCCGCAAATTCTCCTGAACGTCCCCCGACAGCCCCCGGCACTCCAGGCCGACCGATTCGATGAACGAGCGGTAGCCCTCCGGGGCGACGAGGACGACCTCGTGACCGGCCCGCAGCAGGCCGAGGCCCAGGCCCAGGTAGGGTTGGACGCCGCCCCGTGTGTCGTGGCAGACGATGGCCGCACGCATGAGTGGTTCCTCTCACCGTTTCCGGGGTTTGGGGGCGGGGGCGTAGGCCCGGAGGAAGCGGTCGGCGACCTCCCGGCAGCGGGCAGGAGAAGCGTCCTTCGGGTCCGGCCCGCCCGTGAGTTGTGCCCGCAAGAGGGGCAGGCCGACGACCATGCCGAAGAAGAACTCGGCAGCACCCTCCGGGTCGGGGATTTCGATCCCGCCCCCGGCGGCGAGCGCCCGGAAGAACTCGGCCAGGACGGTGACGGTGCGGCGGGGGCCGCAGTCGAAGAACACCCGGCCCAGGTCCGGCTTCCGCCTCGCCTCGCCCGCCATCATGCGGTCCCAGGCGAGGGTTTCCGGGGCCAGGGCCATCGTCGTCAGGGCGTGGGCCACCCGTTCGAGGTCGTGCCGTGGGTCGCCGGTGGGCCGGAACTCGACCGGCCCGTCCAGCCGCTCGGCCTCGCCCCGGACCACCGCTTCGAGCAGCGCCTCTTTGGTGGGGAAGTGGCTGTAGACGGTCGGCTTGGAGACGCCCGACGCCTCGGTGACGGCATCGACGCTGGTGCTGGCGAACCCGTGTTCGAGGAACAGGCGGCGGGC
>JAIEQN010000793.1 GCA_019747685.1 Gemmataceae bacterium | reverse complement strand
ATGCTGCTTCGCATCAGGGGCCTGACGGCCCCCGCTCGCCCGGACTACGTTGACCGCCCCGCCGGGCCGCCTCGATCTTCCGGACGGTCAGGGCGGCGACGTACCCGGCCTTGAACCCGGCGTCGATGTTCACCACCGCCACCCCGGCCGAGCAACTGTTGAGCATCGTCAGCAGGGCCGCCACCCCGCCGAACGCGGCCCCGTAGCCGATGCTCGTCGGGCAGGCGATCACCGGGCAGTCGACCAGCCCGCCGACCACGCTCGGCAACGCCCCGTCCATTCCCGCTACCACGACCACCACGTCGGCCGCGGCCAGCCGGTCCCGGTGCCGCAGCACCCGATGAATCCCGGCCACCCCGACATCGGCCACCAGCTCGACGCCCGCCCCCATCACCCGGGCCGTCACCGCCGCCTCCTGGGCCACCGGCAAGTCCCCCGTCCCGGCCGTCACGACCAGCACCGACCCGGCCGGCGGGGTCCGCTCGCCGGCGGCCGGCAGCCACAGCGTCCGGGCCAGCCGGTCCTGCTCGGCCTGGGGGAAGTGGCGGGCCAAGTGCTCGGCCTGGGCCGCGCTCACCCGGGTGGCGAAGCCGTCCTGCCCGGCCTCGGCCAGCCGCCGGACCGCCCCTTCCACCCACTCGGCCGTTTTCCCTTCCGCCAGGATGACTTCCGGGAAGCCACACCGCTCCCGGCGGTGCAGGTCGAGGGTGGCGAACCCCAGGTCGCCGACGGCCGGCTCGGACAGCCGGGCGGCGACCGCCTCCACATCCGTCGTCCCGGCCCGGACTTCGGCCAGCAGTTGCAGCAGCTCCCCCCGCGTCATGCCGCCCCCCGTGGTCCTGCCCCGGATGGTTCCAGCCCGGGCACACACCCCGGGCCTGACGAATCCGACCCCGGCCGAACAAATCCGGGCTTGAGCGTTCCCCGGCCGCCGACCCGGTTGAGATAGCCCCCGGCCGGACTTGAGCCAATCCGGGCGGGTTCCCGGCCGGCCTTCAGTTTCCCACCCGAACGGCCGATACCACCCGATGAACCCGCCGTTCGGTCGGGCCGTCGGGAGTGCCGGAGATGAACGCCACCGTCGCCCTGCTCGGGCTTGCCCTCGGCCAGCCGCCGGCCCCGGACTACTACCCGTTCAACACCCGCGGGCTGACCATCCCGATCGAGTACCGGCAGGACCCCAAGGGCATCCGCCGGGTCGAGCTGCACGTCAGCGACGACGGCGGGCAGGTGTGGAAGCTGGCCGAGTCCGCCCCGCCGACCCTACAAGCGTTCAACTACACCGCCCCGGCCGACGGCCGGTACTGGTTCCACATCGTCATCGTGGACCTGAAGGGCACCCGGGACCCGGCCAACCTGACCGCCGAGCCGCCGGCCCAGAAGGTGCTGGTGGACACCAAGCCGCCGGCCGTCGTGTTCGCCACCGCCCGCCGGGACGGCGACTTCGTGACCGTCGAATGGCGGGTCGACGACCGCCACCCGGACGACGCCGCCACGAGGGTATCGTTCCGGGCGCCCACGCCCGACGCCCCCTGGCAGGACGTGACGCTCCCGGCCGGGTCGCGGAACGGGGTCCGGTTCCCGACCGGGACGCCCGGGCCGGTGCAGGTGCGGGTGGCCGTGGCCGACCTCGTCGGCAACACCGGCGAGGGGCTGCGGGACTTTCCCGCCCCCGGGGCCGCCCAAACTTCCACGAGCCTGTCGCCGGGCAACGGCCCGCCGGCCGCCCCAGTCCCGCCGCCGGAATCGATCGTCCCGACCGGCCCGCCGGGCGGCCCGGTCGCCCCGACCACTCCCCCGGCCCCGCCGCCGATGACCGC
>JAIEQN010001036.1 GCA_019747685.1 Gemmataceae bacterium | reverse complement strand
GGGCGACGGCCCTGGGCTTCCTGCCGGCCGGGCCGGACGGGTGGCAGCTCGCGGCGGCCGGGGACGACGGGGCGGTCCGGCTGTTCGACCGGGACGGCCGGGACCTCCAGCGGTCGTTCCTGGGCGGGCACACCGGCCCGGTCGAGGCGCTGGCGGCCGGCCCGGACGGGCTGACCCTGGTGTCCGGCGGGCAGGACGCCGGGGTGTGCGTGTGGGACGTGCCGACCGGGTCGGTGCGGCTGCTCTTGCGGGGCCACGACCACCCGGTCCGGGCGGTCCGGTTCGGGCCGGACGGGCAGGTGTACACGGGGTCGGACGACGGGGCGGTGAAGGCCTGGGACCTGAAGTCGGACCCGGAGGGGCCGTCGGACCGGAACCTGGCGAAGCCGGTGTTCGGGCTGGCCGTCCGGCCGGACGGCCCGGGGTTCGTGGCCGCGTTCGCCGACGGGTCGGTGGCGGTGTACGCCCAGCCCGGGGGGACGCCGCAGGTGTTCCCGCAGCGGGGCCACGCCGCCCTGACCCGGCTGGCGTACTCGGCCGACGGGGTGCCGACCGGGGTGGAGATCGCCGGGGCCGAGGCGGTGGTGTGGGAGTTCGGGCGGACGGCCCGGGCGGTCTACCGGGCCCGGGCCACCGCCGGGGCGTCGGTCACGGCGGTCGACCTGGCGGACGTGGCCGGGCGGCTGGCGGTCGGGGACGACCGCGGCCGGGTGACGGTCTGGTCGCTGGCCGACAAGGACCCGGTCGGGACGATCGACACCGGGACCGGCGGCCCGGTCCGGCACCTGTGCCTGTCGGACAACGGCCGGTGGGTGGCCGCCCAGCGGGCCGACCGGTCGGTCGGGGTGTGGGAGGTCGGGTCGGACCGGACCCCGTACCGGGTGCCGGCCCACCCGGACGGGCTGTGGCTGGTCCGGTTCCTGCCCGGCGGGGACCGGCTGGTGTCGGCCGGCAAGGGGAGTTCGATCAAGGTCTGGCGGGTGGCCACCGGGCGGGAGGAGCTGGCCCTGTTGGGGCACGTCGGGCGGGTGTCGGCCCTGGCGGTGTCGCCGGACGGGCGGACGCTGGCCAGCGGCAGCCAGGTCGGCGAGGTGAAGCTGTGGGACCTGTGGACCGGGCAGGAGTTGGTCGGGCTGAAGCGGCACGGCGGGCCGGTCCGGGCGGCCGAGTTCGGGGCCGACGGGCGGCTCCTGGTGACCGGCGGGGACACCCCGGCCGGCAAGGGCGAGTTGGTCTTCTGGGAGGCGGCCAAAGAGTAGTCACAAGTCGCAAGTCTTCAAGTCATCACGTCCGGACGGGTGACTGGCCCCGACAGCCCACGCCGGGGCATCGTCGGGACCGGTCCGACGATCACGGGTCACTTCTTCCGCAGCTCGTCCACCGCCTTCTTCAACTCGGCCACCTCCTGTTCGAGCTTCCGCACCCGGTCCTCCAACAGGCCGACCCCGGGCGCCCCCGGGTCGATCGGGAACTGGCCCCACCTGACCACCTGGGCCCACTGGCCCTCGCCGCCGTGCCACTTCTTGAGGTGTTCGACTATCGCGGCCTCGGCCTCCTCCGGGGTAAGGCCGGCGACCTTGACGCGGCCGTACCAGCCGCCGAGCGGAACCTGACCGGACGGCTCGACAATCACCCCGGTCGCCGGCGGCTCGGTCAGGCTCCCACCCCCGGCGATGATCCGGAGCCGGTCGCCCGGCCTGATCCGGTCGTCCGCCGCCGGCGTTGCGGCCGGAGTTTCCGGCTTCGCCGCCGGGTCGGCGGCCTTCGCGGCCGGCTTTGGGTCGTCGGCGTGGGCGGCCGGCCAGAGCGTCCC
>JAIEQN010001047.1 GCA_019747685.1 Gemmataceae bacterium | reverse complement strand
ACATCAAGGCCCAGACGCTCGACAGCATGGACCTCGAACGCGAGCGGGGCATCACCATCCGGATGCACCCGGTCACGATCTACTACGACCACGACGGGCAGAAGTACGAGCTGAACCTGATCGACACCCCGGGGCACGTCGACTTCAACTACGAGGTGTCCCGCAGCCTGGCCGCGTGCGAGGGGGCGATCCTCCTGGCCGACGCCTTCCAGGGCGTCCAGGCCCAGACCGTCGCCAACGCCTTCCTGGCGATGGACGCCCAGCTCAAGATCATCCCGACCCTGAACAAGATCGACCTGCCGCACGCCCGCCCGGACTTCGTCATCGGCGAGATGGAGCAGGCCCTGATGGTCGCCCCGGCCGACGTGCTCCGGGTCAGCGCCAAGGCCGGGATCGGGATCGACGAACTGCTCGCGGCCGTGATCGAACGCGTCCCCCCACCGGCCGGCGACCCGGCCGCCCCGCTCAAGGCCCTGATCTACAACAGCCACTTCGACACCTACAAGGGCGTCGTCGTCTACATCCGGGTCATGGACGGCACCCTCAAGCCGGGCCAGAAGGTCAAGCTGATGCGGACCGGGCGGGAGTACGCCGTCACCGACATGGGCCAGTTCCGCCCGGACATGACCAAGTGCGACGAGCTGGGCGCCGGGCAGGTCGGGTACTTCACGGCCAACATCAAGAACATCGAGAACGTGAACATCGGTGATACGGTCACGGACGCCCTCCGCCCGGCCGCGGAAGCGTTGCCCGGCTACAAGGAGGCGAAGCCGATGGTCTACTCGGGGTTGTTCCCGGTGAACAACAACGAGTTCGAGGATTTACGCGAGGCCCTGGGCAAGCTCAAGCTGAACGACTCGTCGTTCACCTTCCAGCCGGAGGTGTCCGACGGCCTCGGGTTCGGGTTCCGGTGCGGGTTCCTGGGGATGCTCCACCGGGAGATCATCCAGCAGCGGCTGGAGCGGGACAGCGAGCTGAACCTGGTCCAAACGGCCCCGAACGTCACCTACGAGATCGTCAAGACGGGCGGGGAGGTGGTCCAGGTCCACGGCCCGCAGGACGTGCCGGACGGCGGGGGCATCCAGGAGTTCCGCGAGCCGATCGTCCGGATCAGCTTCCTCATCCCGTCGGGCAACATCGGGGCCCTGATGGGCATGTGTACCGACCGCCGGGGGACGTTCGTGCGGACCGAGTACCTGAGCCAGCAGCGGGTCATCCTGGTCTACGAGATGCCGCTCGCGGAGGTCATTTACGACCTGTACGACAAGCTCAAGTCCGTCACCCACGGGTACGGCACGATGGACTACGAGGTGTTGGGGTTCCGGGCCGCCGACCTGGTGAAGATGGACATCCTGGTCCACGGCCAGAAGGTCGACGCCCTGTCGGTCATCGTCCACCGCTCCAGCGCCGAGCGGCGGGGGCGGATGATCCTCAAGAAGCTCCGGGAGGAGATCGACCGGCACCTGTTCGAGGTCGCGCTCCAGGCGGCGATCGGGGCCCGGGTGGTGGCCCGGGAGAACATCGCGGCGATGCGGAAGAACGTCACCGCCAAGTGCTACGGCGGGGACATCACGCGGAAACGCAAGCTCTGGGCCAAGCAGGCGGAAGGCAAGAAGCGGATGAAGCAGATCGGCCAGGTCGAAGTGCCGCAGGAAGCCTTCCTCGCCGTCCTGGAGTCGGACGAGTGAGTCCGGACGGGCCCCACCCGCTGGTCCCCACCCCCTCCCCCACGGGGTCCGACGGGCGAGCCGGTAGCGGTGCCCACACCCGCCGCGGCCCCCACCCCCACGCCCCCCCCCCCCCTCGGCAGACG
>JAIEQN010000871.1 GCA_019747685.1 Gemmataceae bacterium | reverse complement strand
CGTCGACGGCACCGCCCGCCTGTCCAACGGCGGGCTGGCCGCCATCCCGACCGTCACCGCGACGACGACCGCGACCCCGACCGCGGCCGTGGACATCGCCGCCGCGACGATCGGCGGCCAGACCCTCCGGGTCGTCGCCGCGACGGACCAGCTCGACGTGGCCGCGACCGCCACCGCCTTCAGCGGCGGCATCGGCACCGACCCGGACGCCACCACCGCCCTCACGTCCAGCCCCACCGCCCGGGCGACCGTCGCCGCGGGGCCACCCTGACCGGCCGCGACCAACTGACCCTCCCGACCACCCACGCCAACCTGGACGCCCAGTCCACCGCGACCGCCACGCCCGAGGCCCTCGGCGGGAGCACCGACGCCGTCACCCGGAACACCCTGAACGTCACCGCGGCGGTGTCGGCCCCGGCCGGGGCGACCCTCCGCACCCGCGCCCTTGGCGGTCTCGGCCGACGCCCCGTACGCCCCGACGTTCGCCGCCACCGCCAACCGGGACGGCGCCCTGATCGGCACCGGGGACGCCAGCCGGACGGCCGCCCTGGCCTACGCCCGGTCGGTCGACTTCTCGGCCACCGCGGTCCAGCTCGGCGGGGTCGGCCCGGTGCTGGAGGTGGACGCCCGCGGGAACTTCACCCGGATGGCCGGGCTGTCGGCCGCCGTCGCCGGCGGGGTGGTCGAGGTCGGGGACATCGCCAACACCGGGGCCGGGGCCGGCGGTGCCCCGCTGGTGTTCTCCGTCCCGCAGTCCACCTACGAGGTCGACCCGACCCCCGGGCCGACGGTCGCCGTGACCGCCACCGCCGTCCTCCGCGGCAGCCCGGTGTTCCAGTTCCAGCAGACGTTCGACGAGGTAAACATCCGGAACCTCTCGGCCCTGCCGGTCCGGGTCCGGAACGTGGACGTGTTCAACGAGCGGACGACGGCCGCCGGGCTGGTGTCGGCCTCGGCCCCCGACCAGGCCGGGTTCGTCTACGGCCCGGCCGCCCCGGTCGTCGGCAGCACCGCCGTCGACATCCGCGGCCACGGCGATGTCATCCTCGACGGCGTCATCGCCAACGGGCTCGGCACCACGGTGGTCGCCGCCGACGGGTCCGCCGGCGACGTCCGCACCACCTCGGCGACCGCCCTCACCGAGTCCACGACGCTGGCCCTGCGGAGCGCCGGCGGGGCGGTCGGGTCGGCGGCCCACCGGCTGCGGACCACGTCCACCCTCCTGACCGCCCGGGCCAGCGGCGGCGTCTACGTCACCGACACCGGCGCCCTCGAAGTCGACCGGGTCGAGTCGCTGACCGGGGCGGCGGACCTCGAGGCCGGCGGGGCGATTACCGACGCCCGGCCGGGGGACGCGGCCGACGTGTCCGGGCTGACGGTCCGGCTGACCGCCCACGGCGGCGGGATCGGGACGGCCGCCGACCCGCTGGAAATCGCCGCCCGGGCGGCCGCCGACGGGCTGAACGCCACGGCCGCGGCCGGCATCGCCCTCACCCAGGTCGGCGGGCTCGGGCTGGCCGTGAACCAGGTGTTCGCCCAGTCCGGGAGCATCTCGGTCGACGTGGCCGACGACGTGTCGGCCGGGCAGGACCTGCTCGTCCCGGCCGGGGCGCTGGTCCGGGCTCCCTTCGGGGCCGTGACCTTGGCCGCCGGGGACGACCTCACCGTGGCCACGGGGGGCGAGGTCCGGGCCGGGGCCGGGATCACCCTCCGGGCCGACCGCGGGGCCGCCGACGCGGCCGGGGCCGAGGTCCTTCTGGCCGGGCTGCTCAACGCCACGGCGGTCCTGGTCGAGACTGGCGGCGCGGCGG
>JAIEQN010000353.1 GCA_019747685.1 Gemmataceae bacterium | reverse complement strand
TGCTGCTGGCCGGCGGGATCGCCGCCGTCGTCGCCGCCCAGCCGCCGGACCCGAAGCCCCCCGACCCGCCGAAGGCGGCCGCGAAGGAAGCCCCCAAGTCCCCCGCCGCCAACACCGTCCGGCTGCCCGACGGCACCCTCCTGTGGACTGGGAGCGCCCCGGCCGACGCCGACCGGGTCTGGATCAGCCCGCAGGACCTGCAAAAGCTGTCCGACCAGGCCGACCGGCTCAAGAAGCAGTTGGCCGCCCGCAAGCCGGCCGCCCCGAGCGGGTGCGCCGTCCGCGGCCGGATCGAGACGCGGGGCGACACCTCCGTGGCCGTCCTGAAGGCCGTCCTGACCGTCCGCACCACCGAGCCGAACGCGACCGTGGCCCTCGGCGGGAAGCGGGCGTTCCTCGTCGCCGCGACCCTCGACGGCGACAAGACGCCGGTGCTGGAGGCGACCGACGACGGGTTCGCGGCGGCCCTCGAAGCCGCCGGCGACCACACCGTCACGCTGGAGTTGGAAGCCCCGGTCGCCGGCCGGGGGGCGAAGGCCGAGGTCGGGTTCGAGCTGGGGCTGCCGAAGGCCCCGATCACCACCCTGGCCCTGGACCCGCCCGCCGGCGTGGGCCGGGTCAACTTGGCGGCCAAGCTCCCCGACCCGCCATCGGGCAAGTCGACCGAACCCCGCCGGGTCGCCGGGCTGGACTCGGCCCGGCTCGCCCCCCGGCCGGACGGCGGGGGCTACCCGCTCGGCCCGGTCGAGGCGGTCGAGGTGACGTGGGACCCGCCGGCCGCCACGCCCCCGGCCGATGCCGCCCGGTCGGCCGAGGTCGATGTGGCCGTGCAGTTCACCGCCGAGTCGGTCGAGAC
The DNA here is from genome assembly GCA_019747685.1 of Gemmataceae bacterium. GTDB lineage: Bacteria > Planctomycetota > Planctomycetia > Gemmatales > Gemmataceae > Urbifossiella. Next base: position 953 of record JAIEQN010000353.1, on the reverse strand, counting down.
GACGGCGAAGGTCCGGCCGCGGGGGGCGAACCGGACCTGGAAGGTGGCGACCCCGGCCGGGGCGACGCTGACCGCCGACCGGGCCACCCCGACCCGGGACACGACCGCGGGAACGGCCGAGGCCGCGACCGTCGGCAAGCCGGCCGACCCGGCCAAGCCGGTCTGGACGGTCGAGCTGCCGCCCGGGGCGGCGGCCGCCGACTGGGTGTTCACCGTCGTCCACCGGGCCGACCGCCCGCCGCCGGCCGACCCGGGCTACGCCGGGCCGTATTCCGTCGGGCCGGTCGCCGTCCTCGACGCCGTCGGGCAGACGGGAACGGTCAAGCTGACCGCCCCGACGAGTACCCGGCTGGTCGTCCGCGGGGCGGGTGTGCGGCAAGTCGAGCCGGCCGGGCCGCCCGACCCGGGTGAGGTGGTCGCGGCCTACCGGCTGGCCGCCGGCCAAACCGGGGCCGACTACCCGGCGGCCCCGCTGCTGACGGTCGAGGCCCGGCCGCTGGCCGGGGCGGTCGAAGTCCGGCCGGCGTACCAGCTCGCCCTGACGGACGCCGGCTGGCGGGTGCGGGCCGAGTTAAAAGTCGTCCCCATCCGCCGGGAGGTGGACGCCGTCCGGATCGACCTGCCGGCCGACTGGCAGAACCCCGGGGTGACCCCGCCGGAGCTGGTCGAGGGCGTCCAGCCGGGACCGGCCGCCGGCGGCCGGCAGGGGCTCCTGGTCAAGCTGGCGGCCGGCCACCGCGGGCCGTTTACCCTCACCCTGACGGCCACCGCCCCGGCCGGCGGGCCGGTCCAGTTCCCCCGGTTCCCCGACGCCGCCCAGCGGGACGCGACCGTGACCGCCACCGTCCCCGACGGGCAGGAGGTCCGCGGCACCGGGCGGGAGTGGGACGGGGACCAGCCGGCCCACGCCGACCAGCCGCTGGCCTCGGTGCCGGGGCCGGACGGCCGGCCGC
>JAIEQN010000121.1 GCA_019747685.1 Gemmataceae bacterium | reverse complement strand
GCGTTCATCCACATCGTCGGGTCGATGTTCAACCAGCACGCGAAGTGGCTTAAGGTCTGCCGCCACGTCCCGTGGCGGCGGCCGGTCGCGTCCCTCAACTACCTGCTCAGTTCGCACGTCTGGCGGCAGGACCACAACGGGTTCAGCCATCAGGACCCCGGGTTCCTCGACCTCGTGGTGAACAAGAAGGCCGAGGTCGTCCGGGTCTACCTTCCGCCGGACGCGAACACCCTCTTGAGCGTGACCGACCACTGCCTCCGGAGCCGCAACTACGTGAACGTGGTGGTGGCCGGCAAGCAGCCGGCGCCCCAGTGGCTGACGATGGACGACGCGGAGCGGCACTGCGCGGCCGGGCTGGGCGTCTGGGAGTGGGCGTCGAACGACCGCGGCGGCGACCCGGACGTGGTCACGGCGTGTTGCGGGGACGTGCCGACCCTGGAGACGCTCGCGGCCGCGGACCTGATTCGGCGGCACTTGCCGGAGGTGAAGGTGCGGGTCGTCAACGTGGTCGATCTGATGAAGCTGCAACCGCCGAAGGAACACCCGCACGGCCTGCCGGACGAGGAGTTCGACGCGCTGTTCACCACCGACCGGCAGATCCTCTTCGCCTTCCATGGCTACCCGTGGCTCATCCACCGGCTGACGTACCGCCGCACGAACCACAAGAACCTGCACGTCCGCGGGTACAAAGAGGAGGGGACAACCACCACGCCGTTCGACATGGTGGTACTGAACGACATGGACCGCTTCCACCTGGTGATGGACGTGATCGACCGGGTGCCGGGGCTCGCGGCCCGGGCGGCCGACATCAGCCAGGCGATGGCCGAGAAGCGCGCCGAGCACCGGCGGTACATCGCCCGGCACGGCGAGGACATGCCGGAGGTCGGAGGCTGGGCGTGGCCGGGCCGCGGGTCCGCCCCGGTCGGGTCCGCCACCGGCGACACCGGGGGCGACAACGGCTGACGCCGCGGCACGCCGCTGGGAACCGCAGGAGGCAGGGAGATGGAGGGGCGAGAGAGAGTGGCATGCCGGTCGGGTCCTATTGGGAGACGTTCTTCGACCCGCGTTGCGTCCTCGAATAACTCGACTGCCACGGGCCGCGCGGGGACGTGGTCGAGTTCGGATGCGGGTACGGCACCTTTACCGTCCCGGCCGCCCGACTCGTCACGGGCCGGGTGCGTCCGCACCGCCTTCGCGATGGCCCAGGCCATCCGGAGCGACCTCGACGCGAAGTTCCGAGAACTGGCCTACCTCAAGGTCCCCCAACTCACCGACTGCCACGTCTGCCGGCATTACCACGAGGCCCTCGGTCGCACGGCCGGGCTGACCGACGAGCAGATTCAAAGTCTCGGGGACTTCGAGGCGAGCAAGGCCTATTCGGAGGTGGAGAAGGACGCGCTCCGCTTCACCGAGCAGTGGACGCTCCGCGGGCGGGTGGCCGACGAAGTTCTCGACCGGCTGAAAGCCACGCTCCCGCCGGCCCACCTTGTTCTTCTCGCGGCGACGGTCGCCGAGGCGAACTTCACGAGCCGGTTCAACAACGTCTTCGGCGTCGAGTTGCCGTGACCGAGGAGTTACCCGGAGCTGGTCCTCGCTGGGATTGTTCCCCAGCCGGACGCGACCGCCACCGCGGCCCGCACCTGCGCGCGTGGGCGGTCGCTGTCAAACGGGCGGTCGTGCCGTTGTAGACGATCCGGCCGGCATGCAGAGGCCGGCCCCCGCCGGGGCCGGGGCGCGCACCAGTGCTGCGATCAGGTCGGTGCCGGACACGACCCCGACCGGGCGGCCCCCGCCGTCCACCACGAT
>JAIEQN010000769.1 GCA_019747685.1 Gemmataceae bacterium | reverse complement strand
CCGGGGATTTTTTGGCGCGGGCCTACTCCCCGCACAATCAAGCCCCGGCGGGCTGACGGCCCGCGCCAACATAGCCCGGGCCAACGGCCCGGGTTCGGGTCTTTTCCCCGTTCTGGCCGCCCTCTGTCTGCTCGCCGCCGGGTGCGGGTCGCCGGTCCCGCCCGGGCCGCCCGCCCCGCCGCCGTGGTTCCGGGACGTGACCGACGAGGTCGGCCTCGATTTCGTCCACGACCCCGGCCCGGTCGGCGAGTTCCGGCTGCCCCAGACGGCCGGGTCCGGGGTGGCCGTGTTCGACTGCGACGGGGACGGCCGGCTCGACCTCTACCTGATCCACAACGGCGGCCCCACCGGGGCTAAGAACCGGCTGTTCCGGCAGACCGCCGACGGGCGGTTCACCGACATCTCGGCCGGGACCGGGGTGGACGTGGCCGGGTGGGGGATGGGGGCGGCGGTCGGGGACGTCGACGACGACGGCCGGCCCGACCTCCTGGTCACCGAGTACGGCGGGCTGCGGCTGTTCCGCAACCTCGGGGGCGGGAAGTTCGCCGATGTCACCAAGGCGGCCGGGCTGGAAAGCACCCAGTGGGGCACGTCGGCCGCGTTCTTCGACTACGACCGGGACGGGCGGCTGGATTTGGTGGTGGCCAACTACGCCCAGTACGACCCGTCCTGGCCGTGCTACCACCCGGGCGGGCACCGCGACTACTGCACCCCGACCAACTTCCCGGAGGCGGCCCCGAAGCTGTGGCGCAACGCCGGGCCGCTGCCGGGCGGGGGTGCCCGGTTCGAGGACGTGACCCTGCGGTCCGGGCTGGGGCGGGTAACGGCCTACGGGCTGGGCGTCTTCTGCGCCGACTTCGACGGGGACGGCTGGCCGGACGTGTTCGTGGCCAGCGACCAGCGGCCGAACCGGCTGTTCATGAACCGCCGGGACGGGACGTTCCGGGAGGAGGGGATGGCCCGGGGGGTGGCGGTCAACTGCGAGGGGCGGGTGCAGGCGAACATGGGCGTGGCGGTCGGGGACGCGGACGGGGACGGGCTGTTCGACCTGTTCGTCACCCACCTGACCGACGACACCCACGCCCTGTGGGTGCAAAAGCCGCGGGGGGTGTTCCGGGACGGCACCCTGGCCGCCGGGCTGACCCGGCCGGCGTGGCCCGGGACCGGGTGGGGGACGGTGCTGGCCGACTTCGACCACGACGGGCATTGCGACCTGGCCCTGGTCAACGGCCGGGTCAGCCGGGCGAAGGAACCCCGCCCCGGGTTCGCCGACCCGTGGGGGTGGTACGCCGAGCGGAACCAACTGTTCGCCAACGACGGGTCGGGGAAGTTCCGCGACATTTCCCCGGAGAACGACCCGTTCAGCGGCACCCCGGGCCTGTACCGCGGGCTGGCCTACGCCGACTTCGACGGGGACGGGGCGCTGGACCTGTTGGTCACGCAGGTCGCCGGCCCGGCCCGGCTGTTCCGCAACGTCGCCCCCAAGCAGGGCCATTGGCTCCGCGTCCGGGCGGTCGACCCGGCCCACAACCGGGACGCCTACGGGGCCGAGGTGACGGTCCGGGCCGGCGGCCGGAGCTGGACCCGGTGGCTCAACCCGGGCACCAGCTACCTGTGCAGCAACGAGCCGACCCTGCATTTCGGCCTCGGCCCGGCGGCCCGGGTGGACGCGGTCCGGGTCCGCTGGCCGGACGGGACCGACGAGGACTTCCCGGGCGGCGAGGCCGACCGGGCGGTCGAGGTCCGCCGCGGCCAGGGGACGAAGCCCCCGGGGGGCGGGCCGTGACCACCCCCGCCGAAC
>JAIEQN010000108.1 GCA_019747685.1 Gemmataceae bacterium | reverse complement strand
GCGGTTCACGACCGCCGACGCCCGGGTCAAGCTCCGGCGACTCTACCCCGCACCTCAAAAGTGATGACCGACTAGGACTTTGCATGAAGTCTGCTAGCATAAACCTGGCACCTTTGGTCCGGCAACGGGGAGCAGTTATGGTCCGTCGGAAGGCCGTGGGCAAGGAGGCTCCACTCGTGTCACGCGCGTTCTCGTACATGCCGTCGAGGTCTGTGGCGAGAACGGCTGGGTTCTCGACGAGACCCTTACCCTGAACGACCTCGGCGTGTCCGCCTTCCGCGGCACGAACGCGAAGGTCGGGGCACTCGGCGAGTTCCTGGAGGCGATCCGGATCGGCCGGGTGCTGCGGGGGTCGATCCTCATTATCGCGAGCATCGACCGGCTCAGCCGCTCGAAGGTCGGCGAGGCTCTGCAACTCTTTATCTCCATCCTAAACTCGGGCGTCTCGATTGTCACCCGCGAGCCGCGGCGGACCTACACCCAGGACTCGATCAACGACATCGCCGCCCTGCTCGAACCGCTCATCTACATGAGCCGCGCCCAAGAGGAGTCGGCCACGAAGTCGTTTCGCCTGAAGGACGCCTGGGCGAGGAAGAAGGAGCGGGCCGCCGCGAGCGGCCTGCCGATGACGAAGTTGGCCCCGCGCTGGATGGAGCTGACCGAGGATGGGTTCAAGCTCATCCCGAGGCACGCCGCGACCGTGCGGGAAATCTTCCGTCTCTCTGTGGAGGGGTTGGGCGTCCAGCGAATCCTCAACTACCTCGTTGCCCACCTGGAGAAGCACCCGCCCTTCGGGGATTCGGGCAAGTGGCGTGACAGCTATGTCACGCAGATCCTCTCGAACCGCGCTGCCTACGGGGAATTCCAGCCGCAGATGCGTGAGGAAGGGACCAAACGGGTGGACTGCGGCCAGCCGATCAAAGGCTACTTCCCGGCGGCCATCAGCGAGGAACTGTTCTACCAGGCCCAGGCCGGACTGAAGAAGAGGTTCAGGGCGACCGGCAGGCCGGGGGAGTACGAGACGAACCTGTTGACCGGGATCGTCTTCCACGCCGAGGACAAGACGGCGATGTCCGTCCACACCTTCAACCAGTCCACCACCGAAGGGGGAGAGGTCAAGGCGTACCGCTATCTCACCTCCGGAGCGACAGCCCACGGCTCCCCGCGACGGGGTACGGCGCTGTCGTTCCCGTACCCACCGTTTGAGAAGGCGGTGCTGCAAGCGCTTTCAGAACTCACCCCGGCCGACGTTCTTGGGGAGGAAGGCGACGAGCGGGAAGCGGAGATCGGCGACCTGACCGGAAAGCTGGTCGTCCTCGACCACCGCATCCAGGACGCGGTGCAGAAGGCGTCCGACCCGAACGAGGAAACGCCCGAGGTGTACGTAGGGCTGCTCAAGACGTTGCACAGAACGAAGAAGGAAACGGTGCGCCGGCTGGAGGAGTTGAAGGCGGACGCCGCGACCTGCAAGGCGGTCAACCTCGGCGAGGTGCAGTCGCTTCTCGGGCTGCTCGGGACAGTGAAAGCCGACGAACTGAAGGAAGTCCGCAAGAAACTGAAGGCGAAGGTCCGTGCCCTGGTCAGCGAAATCTGGGTCCATATCACCCGCGTCACGCACATGCAGCGTGTGGCCCAGGTGCAGATTCACCCAAGGAACGGGACGGTCAAGAAGCTGGTCGTTCAGCACCGCTCGGGGCTTCGGGCCAAGTCCCGCAGGTCCACCTGAGGGCTTGTCCAAAATGAGCGGGTCCTAGCGCCGCAGCCGGCGGAGCATGAGATGGATCATGGCCACCTCGATGA
>JAIEQN010000647.1 GCA_019747685.1 Gemmataceae bacterium | reverse complement strand
CCGGCCCGGGTCGGGACTGGCTACCGTTTCCGGGCCAGCGTCAGCCCGTCGGCGAACGGCAGGAAGCAGAGGTCGATCCGGGCGTCGGCGTGGAGCTTGGCGTTGAGCGCCCGGATGGCGGCGGTGTCGGCGTCGGTCACCGCCGGGTCGGCCACCTTGCCGTCCCACAGGGTGTTGTCGATGGCCACCACCCCGCCCGGCCGGACCAGTTCCAGGCACCGCTCGTAGTAAAGGTCGTAGTTGGCCTTGTCGGCGTCCACGAAGGCGTAATCGAAGGTCCCGGCTTGGCCGTCGGCCAGGAGCCGGCCGAGGGTGTCGGCGGCCGGGGCCAGGTGCAACTCGACCCGGTCGGCCAGGCCGGCCTTCGCCCAGTACCTCCGGGCGACCGCGGCGAACTCCTCGCTCACGTCGCAGCAGACGAGCCGGCCGCCGGGTGGCAGGGCCGACACCACCCACAGGGCCGAGTACCCGGTAAAGGTGCCGACTTCGAGGCACCTGGTCGCCCCGAGCAGCTTGACCAACAGGGCCAGCAGCGGCCCCTGCTCGGGGGCGATCTGCCACTCGCCGTCGGCTAACCGACCGGTCTCCTCGCGGAGTTCCCGGAACACCTCCGGCTCCCGCAGCCCGACGCCGAGGGCGTAGTCGTACAGCCGGTCGGTCAGCGGGGTCGGGCGGACGAAACTGGTCACGGCGGGGGTTCCTTCGGCGGGGCGGGCGGCGGGGTCGGGTCGGTCGGGCCGACGAGCCGGCGGGCGCGGGGGTAGCCGGCCCGACGGACCACGTCCTGAACGGCCGCCTCGTCGAACGCGGCCCGGTCCTTGACCGTAAATCGCACCTGGCGGGTCGCCCGGTCGGCGAAGATCGTGCGGGCCTCTACCCACGGTAGAGTGGCGACGGCTTCGGACACCTTGGCCGGGCAGGTCGCTCAGGTCATCCCGGGGACGTAGAAGACCACCTGGTTCGGGCCGTCGGTCGGCAGCGGGGCGGGCGGCGGCCGCTCGGCCCCGCCGTCGCACCCGGCCAGCACCACCCCGAACACCGCCCACCCGACCCGGCTCGCTCGCATCACCGACCCTCCGGCGGGACGACCTGCCCACCGGTATCATAGGCCGCCAGCCGGGCCAGCAGCCGGTCCCGGACGGCCGGCCACTCCTCCCGGATAACGCTGAACATCACGCTGTCCCGGACCCGCCCGTCCTTGACGACCATGTGGGCCCGCAGGACGCCCTCCCGGACCGCCCCGAGCTTGGCGATGGCCGCCTGCGACCGGGTGTTCAGCAGGTCCGTCTTGAGCTGCACCCGGTTGAGGCCCATCGTGTCGAAGGCGTGGGCGAACAGGAGCAGTTTGCACTCCGGGTTGACGGCTGTGCCCCACTGGTCGGGCCGATACCACGTCCAGCCGATCTCGGCCCGCCTGTGCTTCGGCTCGTAGTCGAACAGGCTGGTGCTGCCGACCATCTCACCGGTGGCCAAGAGCCGGACGGCGTAGGTCAGCCGGGTGCCGGCGGCCTGGAGGGCGAGCAGGTCGGCGAACCACGGGTCGAACGCCGGGCCGGCCGCGTCGGCGGTGGTGACGGCCCAGATGCGGGGGTCGTCGGCCGAGGTCTGGAGGCCGGCCCGGTGGCCCTCGGCGATCGGCTCCAGCCGGACGTGGCGGCCGTCGAGGACCGGGGCGGAGGTGAACATGGGGCGGCGGTCCGGGGGTTGGTTTCGTGGAGCGCGGCCGTGCCCGGCGCGAGTGCCCCGCGGCACGAGGGCGGGCCCGCCCGGCGGCCGCCCCAGGCGGCGGGC
>JAIEQN010000874.1 GCA_019747685.1 Gemmataceae bacterium | reverse complement strand
GTGGCCCTGCCGACGATGATCGCCGACGGGCCGTTCCGCACCCCCGGCGAGTTCGCCGGCCTGCTCGGCAAGGGGTACGACCCGCTGTGGGTGCTGAAGGACCCGAACCGGGCCGACTTCGCCGTCACCGAGCTGGCCCCGCCGGGCGGGGTGGACGTGACCCGGCTGGCGGACCGGAAGGCCATGCAGGCGGGCCTCGCCGGGCTGAGCGACCTCGCCGACCGCGCGGCCGAGGTCCGGGGGATGCAGGACCACCAGGCCCGGGCGGTCGACCTGCTCACCTCGCCCCGCACCCAGAAGGCGTTCGCCCTCGGGGACGAGCCGCCGGCCGTCCGCGACCGGTACGGCCGGAACACCTACGGCCAGTCGGTGCTCCTGGCCCGGCGGCTGGTCGAGGCGGGGGTCCGGTTCGTGACCGTGTACTACTCGGCCGGGATCGGCGGGTGGGACACCCACGCCGACAACTTCAAGCTCCTCAAGGGGAGCCGGCTGCCGCACACCGACGCCGCCCTGTCGGCCCTGCTCGACGACCTGCACGACCGTGGGCTACTGGACGAGACGCTGGTGTACTGGACGGGCGACTTCGGGCGGACGCCGAAGGTGAACGGCCAGGCCGGGCGGGACCACTGGCCGCCGTGTCAATCGGTCGTCCTGGCCGGCGGCGGGGTGCGGGGCGGGATCACCTTCGGGGCGTCGGACCGGTCCGGGGCGTTCCCGAAGGACGACCCGGTCCGCCCGGACGATGTCACCGCGACCGTGTACCACGCCCTCGGGCTGGACCCGGCGGCGGAAATCCGCGATCAGCTCGGCCGGCCGATGCCGATCTCGGCCGGGGAGCCGATCCGGCCACTGTTCGGGTGACCCGGGCCGGGCGGCCGTCGGACCTCCCTTTCCCGAAGCCTGAATCCGTTCCGGGTGCGGGCCCCTCTCACCCTGACAGCGGCCCACGCATCAGGAGGGGCGGATGGACGCGGGCGAGGGCCGGACGGGCGGCGGGGTGTGGGTGGGGGCGGACGCGGCCGGGCTGGCGTGCGGCCGGGTGGTCCGGGTTCCGGCCTGGTGCCCGCGGGTCGAGGTCCGGGGCGGCCCCGGCGGGACCCGGGTGTACCTGGACGGGGCCGAGGCCGTGCCGGTCGCCCCGGACGAGGCCCCGACCCTGCCGGCGATCGGCCGCCCGGCTCCCAACCCGCCCCTGCCGCCAGCCGTTCCCGAGGACGAGGCGGACGTGTTCGGCTGGGTCCTGGCCCGGCTCGGGGGCGAGGCCGATGACGACGGCCCCCCGACCACCCCGACGGTCAGGCCCGAAGCTTCTTGAGCACCTCGGCCAGCAGGCCCGCGACGTTCCAGGCGTCGTCGTCGCCGCGGTGGTGGGTCCCCTCCAGCGGCAGCCCGAACAGGGCCAGGGCCTGGGGCAGCCCGCACTCGGCCGGCAGTTTCCTGGCCACCGAGCACAGAGTCTTGACATTCAGATGGCTGGGCCCGAACGGGTAGCGGACGCCCACGTCCCGGCACTGCTTCTCGAACTGCCGGCGGTCGTAGTCGCCGTAGCTGGCCCACAGCCGCTCCGGGGCGTGGTACTCGTCCTCCAGCCGCTTGCAGGCGTCCTTGAACGCCACCCCGGCCGCCACCTGCTCCTGGGTCAACGTCGTCAACTCGGTGCAGAACGGGCCGACCGTCGACCGCTCCGGGCGGACCAGGATGCTGACCTTGTCCAGCCGCCGGCCGGTGGCCAGGTCGAGCGGGCAGAGCCCGACCTCGATGATGTCGTTCGCCTGCCCCTTCGGCGG
>JAIEQN010000249.1 GCA_019747685.1 Gemmataceae bacterium | reverse complement strand
TGGCACCGGCCGAGGCCGCGCACCTGCGGGACCGGATCGACCGGCTCGGCCGTGCCCGGCCCGGCCTACACCGCCGGCCGGCCGCCGGCCCCGGCCCGGAGTGGGTTCCGGCGTACGGGTCGCAGCCGGCCTTCCCGGCGTTGCCGCCCCCGCCGCCGCTCCGGCAGGCCTTGTACGTCCACTTCTGGTGGGGGACGCAGGAGTTCGAGGTGGTCGCCTCGGCCGCGGCCGTGCGGGCCGTCGTGTCCCCCTGGCCCGAGGGCGAATGGGCCGGCCGGAAGCTCGCCTGGCTGCACTGTAAGGGGGTCCGGCGGTCCGACCTCCGGCCCGACGGTCCCGACCCGGCGAAGGTGACGTACTACCTGATCCCCGCCCACTACATCACCGAGGTCCGGGACGGGGGTGCGTTCGCGGCCGTCCCGACGGGGTCGGAAGACTACCTGGGCATCTTCCCGCCGAACCAGTTGCCGCCGGTCATCGCCGTACCGCTCGACGAGCTGCAGCGGGTGGTGGCGGGCCTGATCGACCCCGCAGCGGGTTGACTGTGGGGGACCTGGGCCGGGCTTACGAACCCGCCGCCTCCAGGTCCGGCCGCCGCCGGAGCGACTTATCCCGTTCGCCGCGGTGCAACTCGTACACCCCCGGCCCGTCGAGCGTTTCACCCGGGGCCAGCCGGCAGGCCGCCCGCTTCCCGACCGCGGCCGCGTACACCCGGCCGACGCACCCCTCGCACGCTAATCCGTAAGTTTTTAGCTCATGCGTCAGGCCGTCGCTCCACCGGGCCGCAACCTTGTACGCCGCCGGGGCCGAACACCCCGGGGCGGTACACAAGACCGGGTACGGTGGCATCGACATGGTTCGGACCAACGGGGGTTTTTCAGACCGGGTTCATTGGTTCGGCCGCAGGGTGTGTGGGTTGCCGAACCAAACCAATCCGAGCCGGGGCCGGGTCAGTCCGACGGGTACGGGATCGGCTCGCCGGTGATCTCGGCCACGCCGTTCATGGCGGCCTTGAGTTCCGCCTCCTTCTTGGTCCGGCCCCAGGCGGCCGGGAACGGGTGCCCCTCGACCTCGGCCCCGACCTTGAAGCACTTGTCGTGGTCCGGCCCCTGCTCGTCCAACAGCAGATACCGCGGGGCGGTCCCGTACATCCGCTGGGTCAGGTGCTGGAGCTGCGACTTGGCGTTGGACGAGACGGCTTCGCCGGCCACCCGCTCGACCTCCGGCTCGATGAACCGGAGGACGAACGCCCGGGCCGCCTCCCACCCGCCGTCCAGGAAGACGGCGGCGACGAGTGACTCGAACACGTCGGCCAGCAGGTTGGCCGGCAGCTCGCCGTAGACGCTGACGCCTTTGCCGGTGAACAGGAAGTCGCCCAGGCCCAGGTCCTCGCTGAACCGGGCGCAGGTCTTGCGGCTGACGACGACCGACTTCACCTTCGTCAGGTCGCCCTCCTGGTAGTCCGGGAACCGGGCGTACAGGGCCTCGCAGGTGACCAGCCCGAGGACGCTGTCGCCGAGGAATTCGAGCCGCTCGTTCGACCCGGCCCGGGTGTTCGCCCCGGACGTGTGGGTCAGGGCGGCCCGCAGGAGCTGCGGGTCGGCGAACGTGTAGCCGATGGCCTCCTGGCACGCGGCGAGGATCGCCCGTTCGCGGGACACGGTCCGTTCCTGGAGAGGCATGTGCGAGTGCTCGACGGGCGAGCAGGGGAGTCGTGGGTAGGATAGCGGGCCGGCGGGGGGTATGTCAACGAGCCGGGGCCAGGCGGGCGGGGGCGGCCGGGCCG
>JAIEQN010000615.1 GCA_019747685.1 Gemmataceae bacterium | reverse complement strand
GCCACCGCCCGACCTGCCGGACCCGCCGAAGCGGGTGGCCCCGCCGGAGCCGCCGCCCGGGCCGCCCCGGTTCGAGGACGTGACCGCCGCAGCCGGGATCGACCACACCTACCGCAACGGCGAGGAGGCCGGCCACTTCGCCATCCTCGAGTCGCTCGGCGGCGGGGTCGCCCTGCTCGACTATGACCGCGACGGCCGACTCGACATCTTCCTCCCCGGCGGCGGCCGGTACGAGGGGAAGGCCGTCTTGGGCCAACCCTGCAAGCTGTACCGCAAAACCTCGGGAACTGGAAGTTCGAGGACGTGTCGGCGAAGGCCGGGGTGGCCGGGCCGTTCCAGTACGGCCACGGGGCCGCCGCCTTCGACGCCGACAACGACGGCTGGCCCGACCTCCTGCTGACCGGGTACAACCGGCTCGTCCTCCTACACAACGAGCCGGACGGGGCCGGCGGCCGGCGGTTCGTGGACGTGACCGCCAAGTCCGGGCTGGCAACGGACAACCTCTGGTCCACCTCGGCCGGGTGGGGCGACCTGGACGGGGACGGCTACCCGGACCTGTACGTCGCCCACTACGCCGACTGGGGGTTCGACACCAACCACCCGCCGTTCTGCACCTACGACGGCAAGACCCGGGACGTGTGCCAGCCGCGGCTGTTCAAGCCGCTGCCCCACGCCGTCTACCGGAACAACCGGGACGGCACCTTCACCGACATCACGAAGTCGCTGAAGCTCCGCACGGACGGTAAGGGCATCGGCGTCCTGGTGGTGGACGTGGACGGCAAGCCGGACGTCTACGCCGCCAACGACACCGACGACAACTTCCTGTACCTGAACAAGACCCCGCCCGGCGGGCCGATCACCCTGGAGGAGGTCGGACTGGTCGCCGGGGTGGCCCGGGACGACCGCGGGGCGGCGAACGGCAGCATGGGGGTGGACGCGGCCGACTTCGACCGGACCGGCCGGCCGTCGGTCATCGTCACCAACTCCGAGGGGGAGCTGCCGGCCCTGTACCAGAACCGAACCGCGGCCGGCGGGCCGCCGCGGTTCCTTTATGCCACCCCCTCGGCCGGGGTGGCGGCGGTCGGCGGGGTGTACGTCGGCTGGGGGGCCGCCTTCGCCGACCACGACCTGGACGGGTGGGAGGACCTGTTCCTGGTGAACGGCCACGCCATCCGCTTCCCGTCCAAGCTCGACCGCCGGCAGAAGCCGCTGCTGTTGCGGAACGACGGCGGGCGGTTCACGAACATCACCCGGGCCGGCGGCGGGTACTTCACCGCCCCGCACAACGCCCGGGGGTTGGCCGCCGGCGACCTCGACAACGACGGCCGGGTGGACCTGGTCGTCAGCCACCTGAACGAGCCGGCGGCGGTGCTGCGGAACGTCAGCCCGACCGACGGCCGGCACTGGGTCGGGCTGGAGCTGGTCGGGGCGAAGAACCGGGACGTGGTCGGTGCCCGGGTGGTGGTCGAGTCGGCCGGCGGGAAGCAGACGCGGTTTGCGAAGGGCGGGGGCAGCTACGCCTCGACCCCCGACCGCCGGCCGGTGGTCGGCCTGGGAGGACGCCGCGGTGAAGGCGGTCACGGTGTACTGGCCGTCGGGGAAGTCCGAGACGTTCGCCGGGGTAGAAGCGGACGGGTATTGGCGGCTGAGCGAGGGGACCGGGAAGGCGGAGCCCACGAAGCAAGCGCGGGTTGGTCTTCGGCCTGAAGGGCCGGGACCGGCGGTCATCGTGTGACCGGTCCTGATCGCGCCTCGATCCGCGTCGATAATGCGGCCGGTCCGATA
>JAIEQN010000631.1 GCA_019747685.1 Gemmataceae bacterium | reverse complement strand
GGTCAGGTCCGTCGGGTAGGGCTTCCTGCTCATCACGACAGGCTATCGCCGACCCCATTTTGGACAAGCTCTCAGGGCCGCCCGGTCCACCTTGCCGACGGCGTTGGTCGGCAGCTCGTCGACCACCACCACCTCCTCGGGGGCCTTGTACCCGACCCGGGCGCGGGCGAACGCCATCAGCTCCGCCGCGGTCGGCCGCCCGACCCCCGGCCGGAAGGCCACATACGCCCGCACGGTCTCGCCGTGGACCAGGTCGTGGATGCCGACGACGCCCGCGGCGGCGACGGCCGGGTGCTCCAGCAGCGCGTCCTCCACCTCCTGCGGGCAGATGTTGGACCCGTCGTGGATGATGATCTGCTTCTTCCGGCCGCGGAACCACAGGTAGTCCTGCCCGTCGGCCGCCACCAGGTCGCCCGTGTCGAGCCAGCCGTCGACGATGGTTTCCGCGGTCGCGTCCGGCCGGTCCCAGTACCCGACCATGTTGCTGGCGGACCTGATCCACAGCCGGCCGGTCGCCCCGCGGGGCACCCCCGCGCCGTCCTCGCCGCGGATGGAGCCCTCGAACCCCGGCGCCAACCGGCCGATCGAGCCGATCCGGTTCCCCGCCCCCGGCGGGTTCATGGCGGCCGTACCCGTCTCCGTCATCCCGTAGACCTCCTCGACCGCGAACCCCGCCAGGCTGGTGAACTCCCGCTCCAGCTCCGCCGCGATCTTGTCGCCCCCCGCGATGCACCGCCGGACGGAGCGGAAGTCCCCGCCCGCCGCCCCGTGGTCGCGGACGAGGGCGAACAGGGGGGCCGGTAGCATGCACAGCAGCGTCGGCCGGGCGAGGCGGAGCAGGGGCAGCAGCTCGTCCCCGCCGAACGACCGGGCGACCGCCACCCGGGCCCCGGCCGCGAGGCCGGCGAACGAGAGCGAGGAGGCCGCGATGTGGGAGGCCGATGTCGCCGGCAGGAAGACATCGGCGGGGGTAATCCCGAGGCCGGCCACGGCGCTGGCGAGCATCCAGCCGAAGGAGGCGTGCGTGTGCGTCACCCCCTTCGGCTTCCCCGTGCTGCCGGACGTGAAGAAGATGAACGCGGGGGCATCGCCCCGCGGCCCCGGCAGGTCGGGGGTCGGGCCGCCCCCGGCCATCAGCTCCTCCAGGTGGCGGCCGCCACCCCCGTCGGCCGCGTAGCGGATCAGGCCCAGCGGGAGCCGGCCCGCCCGCCGGCTCGCGGCGAGCACGTCGCCCCGCTCCGCGTGGGTGACGAGGACCGCCGCGCCGCTGACCTCCAGGGCGTGGTCGACCTCCGGCGCCTGGTAGCGGTAGTTCAGCGGGGTCGCGACGAGCCCGGCCTTGAAGCACGCCAGGTAGTGGGCCAGGAGCGCCCCCCGGTTGGGCATCAGCGACGCCACCCGGTCGCCCGGCCCGAGCCCCATCGCCAGGTACCCCCCGGCGAGCCGGGTCGAGGCGTGGTCCAGCTCCCGCCACGACCATGCCCGCTCCAGGGAGAGCAGCGCCGCCTCGTCCGGCTTGGTCGTCAGGCCGGTGTCGAGCAGCCGGGCGAGTTCGACGGGCCGTTCCACGGTCGGTCCGGCAAGTGCCACGGGAACCCCCTTCGCATCGAGCCTGGGTCGACGGGAACGGTTGACCGGGTACCCCACGGGAGTTGGCGGCGCCCACGGCCGGTTGGCCGGTTGCCCGATTGTCGCGGCCGGCCGGCTTAGAAGCCCTGATGCCGTGTTGAAGACATCTAGCCCCCGGCGTCTCGGTGTTGTAACCCGGCGGCATGAGGACGA
>JAIEQN010000191.1 GCA_019747685.1 Gemmataceae bacterium | reverse complement strand
AATGGCGTAAAACGGCCCGGAAGTGTCTCAAGAATTTTTTTTCCGCCTCCCGGAACGGGTCCGTGCCGGACGTGACCGCCCGGCCGCTGCCCGCCAGGCGGCGTCCAGCCGGTCGGCCAACGGACCCCAGTCGTAGGCCGCCAGAACCGCCACCCGCCCGGACTCGGCCGTCTCCGCCAACTCGTGCGGCCGGCGGATGCCCTCGACGATCGCGTCGGCGAGGGCCGGGCCGTCGGCCCGGACGTAATCCCGGCCCGGGACCAGTGACAGCCCCTCGGCCCCGACGGTGGTGCTGACGACCGGGGTGCCGGACGCCAGGGCTTCCAGGATTTTCAGCCGGGACCCGCCGGCGATCCGCAGCGGCACCGCCAGCATCCCGCACGTCGCCAGGAACGGCCGCACGTCCGGTACGTCGGCGAACAGCTCGACCCCGGGGATTGCCGCTGCCCGCTGCCGGAGCCAGGCCGGCGGGTGCCGCCCGACCAGGGCCAGGGTCGCCGCCGGGACTTGCTTGCGGACCTTCGGGAACAGGTCGTCGAGCAGGAGCCGGACGGCGTCCAGGTTCGGCCGCCAGTCGAGGCTGCCGAGGAAGAGGACGCGGGCCGGGTCGCGGTCCACGTCGGTCTGGAGGCGGAAGTAGCGGGTGTCGACGCCGTTCGGGACGACGGCCGCCCGGGGGACGCCGAACTCCGTCCGCATGACCCGGGCGTCGTCCGGACTGACGGCGACGGGGGTGGTGGCGGCGGCGTAGGCCCACCGCTCGAACCGGTCGAACTTCTCCCACTGCTTGCGGATGTACCAGCGCTTGACCGGGTTCGGCTCGGCGTCGGCGGTCCGCCGCCAGATGACGGCCTCGACGTTGTGGGCCATGACGGTCCACCGGGCCGCGGCGAGGTCGTCGCCAAGGGCGTCTCGTAGAACCTGCGCATAGGGCGTCCACTCGCAGTGCCACAGGTCGACGCGGTTCGCGGCGGCGTGGTCCCGCACGGCTTGCACGAGGGCCGGGCTGGTGTGCGTGGCGACCGAGTACGGCAGCGGGGACAGGAGGTTGCCGGCCAGCCGGGCGTAGAACCCGGGGCCGGACTTCTTGGGGACGGCCCGGTCGACCATGACCGTCTCGACGCCCAGCCGGCGGAACGCGGCCTCGGCGTCGGCGGCCTCGGCAGGGTCGGGGTTGCGGTGGCAGAGGACCGTAACGCGGTGCCGGTCGGCCAGCCGGGCGAGCAGGTTGTAGGTGCGAATCCGCTTGCCGGACGTGAGCGGGAACGGCAGTTCTTCGTCCAGGACGGCGACGCGGAGCGGGCGCATGGGGGGAATCCTTCCCTTCGGGCGGGGGATTCTGCCCGATGGCCGGGGTCCCGGTCAAGGAGATTAACCACAGAGTCACAGAGACCACGGAGCAGACCAGAGCAGTTTTTGAATGACCAGTTTTTGTCCGCTCGGTGCCCTCTGTGACTCTGTGGTTAACTCCTCTTCACTCCCTCTTCGCGGCCGCCAGCATCTCGGCGGCCTCCCGGCGGGTCGTCTCGGACCGGGAGTCGCCGCGGAGCATGAGGGCCAGCTCCTCGACCCGGGCCTCCTCGGCCGTCAGCGGGGTGATGGTGGTGGCCGTCCGCTTCGCGGTGCTCGTCTTGCGGATCGTCCACTGGTACGCGGCGTAGCTGGCGACCTGCGGCAGGTGGGTGACACAGAGGACCTGATGCGACCGGCCGAGGCTGGCCAGCTTCTGGCCGAGCACGTCGCCGAGCCGGCCGCCGACGTTGGCGTCGATCTCGTCGAA
>JAIEQN010000333.1 GCA_019747685.1 Gemmataceae bacterium | reverse complement strand
TCCGTGGCTTCTCATCCCCCAATGGGTACGGACGCACCGACCCCTCGAATACCCTTCCTTACCTCCGATGCAGTAGGCCACAACCGGGTTTGACCCGCCGGGGGATTAGTGGTAAAATGTATAGTAAACGGCACGCCGGGTGGACCGCGTGCCGGACGGCGGGTCGGGCTGAGCATGAGTGGGTACGGCACTGCTGGTGACCGGTCGGAACTGCTCACTCGGCAACGAAATGGGGCGATCCCGGGGGACGAGCATGAGTGCCACCCAAGCGAATTCCGGCGGCCGATTCTCCGTAAACCTCTACCGAACTGCCCTTTCGGCCGAACCCGGTTGGCGTGCGAAAAATGAGGGGGGGGAGGGGGGGTCATCATGGGTGTCCAAGAGGCTCGGTGGCCCAACCGGATCGGGGTTACGGAATTGCGCTTGCCCGCCGGGCCTCGGCGTGGAAAATAGCGGTGCCGCCTGTTGCCCCTTTTGACCGCCCATCCCGCCTCAGCCCGGAGTGCCCCGCGATGCCAGCCATCCGGTTCCCCGCCGTGCTGGCCGTCGGATGTCTCGCCGCCGGGACAGGGTTCGCCGCCGAGCCGGCCCCGGTGTCGTTCGAGCGGGACGTGATGGCAGTGTTGTCCCGGGCCGGGTGTAACGCCGGGGCCTGCCACGGGAATTTGAACGGCAAGGGGGGGTTGAAGCTGTCCCTCCGGGGCGAAGACCCGGCCGGCGACCTGGCCGCGCTGACCCGGGACATGCTCGGCCGGCGGGTCGATGTCCAGCGGCCCGACCGGAGCCTGCTGCTGCAGAAGGCCACCGGCCGGGTGCCGCACGAGGGCGGGGTTCGGTTCTCGGCAGTAAGTACGGAGTGCTCCGTACTACATTCCTGGATCACACGCGGCTGCCCGCCCGACCCGGCCGGCGGGCCGAAGTTGGCCCGGCTCGACGTGTCGCCCAACACCGCGATCCACTTCGCCCCGGCCGACCGGTTCCGGGTGACGGCCACGGCCCACTTCGGGGACGGCTCGACCCGGGACGTGACGGCCCTGGCGGCGTCCGAGTTCACCGCCCCGGGGGTCGCCAAGATCAGCCCGGCCGGCGAGGTGGTCCGCGAGCAGTTCGGGGAAACCGTCCTGCTGGTCCGCTACCTCGGCCACGTCGCCCCGGTCCGGGTGGCGTTCCTGCCCGACCGGCCGGCCGTGTCGCTCCCAGACTGGCCGGGGGCGACCGAGATCGACCGGCTGGTGCTGGCCCAGCTCCGCGAGCTGCGGCTGGTCCCGGCCGGCCTCGCCCCGGACCACGTCTTCCTCCGCCGGGCGTACCTCGATACCGTCGGCGTCCTGCCGACGCCGGCCGAGACCCGGGCGTTCCTGGCCGACGCCCGACCCGACAAGCGGGACCGGCTGGTTGACGAGTTGCTGGCCCGGCCGGAGTTCGCCGAGTACTGGGCGCAAAAGTGGTCGGACCTCCTGCGGAACGAGGAGAAGGCCCTCGACGGCAAGGGGGTCGGCGTCTTCTACCGGTGGATCGCGGCCCAGCTCGCGGCCGACCGGCCGCTGAACGAGTTCGCCGCCGACCTGCTGACGGCCCGGGGAAGCACCTACGCCCACCCGCCGGCCAACTTCTGGCGGCCCGTCCGCGACCCGCTGCAACGGGCCGAGTCGGTCGCCCAGGTGTTCCTCGGGGTGCGGGTCGGCTGCGCCCGCTGCCACAACCACCCGTTCGACCGGTGGACGATGGACGACTACTACGGGTTCGCCGCCCTGTTCGGGCGGATCGACTACCGGGTG
>JAIEQN010000080.1 GCA_019747685.1 Gemmataceae bacterium | reverse complement strand
CGAGCGCCGCCGTCGCCGCCGCGCGAACCGCCCGCCGGCAAGAGGCCGCCCGCCGGGCCGCCCGGACCCGCCGGGAGGCGAAGGCCCTCCAGGCGACTCCCCTCGGCCGGCTGCTGGCAGCCCTGCTGGCGGCGTTCGACGCGAGCGGGCGAAGCAGCGGGCCGCGAACGGCGTTCACTTCGACGACCACGACGACAGCGGGTACGCAGCGGCCAACTACCGCCGCAGCCGGCGGGCCCGGGCGAACGACTACTACGCCAAGTGGCGGCGGCTCGGCGAGGCGTGCCGGCTGGCCCCCGCAGCCGGGATCGCCTGGGGGTGGCGGGAGGACCCGGCCGACGACATCCCGTACGTCGTGTACTTCGAGCTGCCGACCGGGCAGGTGTCGTTCCACTCCACACACCGGGGGGAGGGGCCTGACTTTCCTGGCGAGTGGGACGCCCAGCGGGCCACCAGACCCGCCTGGCGGCCTGCCGCCGGCTGTTGCTCGGCGAACCCCTGCCCGGCGAGGACGGGGTGCCGGGGGCGTAGATGACCACCCATCCCGAGACGCCCCCGCGTGGCCGACCGTGAAGCCGCTGTTGCCCGGTAACAGCACCCCCCGGGCTCCCACCTCGCTTAACACCGGCTGCGTGTGGGCCGCGTCACGGCGGCCGGTACAATCGTCTCCACCTCTTGCAGACTCGCCGCGACCACGGAGTGCCCACCGTGTCCCCAACCGCGCCTGACGACGCGCCGCGGAGCCTCGACCTGCCAGCCGGCGGGGCCCGGATTACGTTCGGCGCTTCCGGCGCCCCCGCCGCGCCCGTGCCCGCCCCGTCCGCCGGCGACGCCCTGCGTACCCTTCCGGCCGGGCCGGGGGGTGAAACCCGCGACCCGCCCCCCGGCCGCCCGGCCGGCGTGTTCGGGCCGCCGGGGTTCGAGGTCCTGTCCGAGCTCGGCCGGGGCGGGATGGGGGCCGTCTACCTGGCCCGCCAGCGGCCGCTGAACCGCCTGGTCGCCCTCAAGGTGGTGCTGGCCGGCGGCCGGGCCACCGACCGGCAGCGGGCCCGGTTCCTGGCCGAGGCCGAGGCGGTGGCCGCGGTCCGCCACCCGGGGGTGGTCGAGGTGTACGAGTACGGCACCCACGACGGGCAGCCGTTCTTCGCCCTCGAGTACTGCGAGGGCGGGAGCCTGGCGGCCAAGCTCGGCGGGAAGCCGCTCCCGGCCCGGGAGGCGGCCGCCCTGGTCGAGCGGGTGGCCCGGGCGGTCCAGGCGGCCCACGCCCGGGGGGTGGTGCACCGGGACCTGAAGCCGGCCAACGTCCTGCTGGCAGCCGACGGCGCCCCCAAGGTGTCCGACTTCGGGCTGGCCAAGCGGGCCGACGCGGGGGACGGGCTGACCGCCACCGGGGAGGTGCTCGGCACCCCGAGCTACATGGCCCCGGAGCAGGCGGCCGGGGACAAGGGGGTCGGGCCGGCGGCCGACGTGTGGGCTCTCGGGGCGGTCCTGTACGAGTGCCTGACCGGCCGCCCGCCGTTCGTCGGGGCGACCACCGTCGACACCCTGCGGCTGGTGCTGGACGCCGACCCGGTGGCCGTCCGGCGGCTGGCCCCGGGGGTGCCGGCCGACCTCGAAACCGTGTGCCTGAGGTGCCTGGAAAAGGCCCCCGCGCGGCGGCCGGCGTCGGCCGGGGAGCTGGCCGACGAGCTGGGCCGGTTCCTCCACGGGGAGCCGGTCAGGTCCCGCCCGGTCGGGCCGGTCGAGCGGGGGTGGCGGTGGGCGCGGCGTCACCCGG
>JAIEQN010000495.1 GCA_019747685.1 Gemmataceae bacterium | reverse complement strand
ATCGGGGCGCTGCTCTCGGCCATCGGCATCGCCGGCATGAACCGGCTCAGCCGGGCCAACGTCGTCGCCATGTCCGGCCGGGCGGTCGAGGCGGCCGGGGACGTGGACGTACTCCTGCTCGACAAGACCGGGACGATCACCCTGGGCAACCGGCAGGCCAGCCGGTTCGTCCCGGCCGAGGGCGTGTCCGAGCGGGAGCTGGCCGAGGCCGCCCAACTGGCGTCGCTTGCCGACGAGACGCCGGAGGGCCGGAGTATCGTGGTGCTGGCCAAGACCCGGTACGGGCTGCGGGGCCGGGACCTGGAGCAGGTGAAGCCGAGCTTCGTCCCGTTCACCGCCCGGACCCGGATGAGCGGGGTGGACCTGGACGGGCACGTCGTCCGCAAGGGGGCGGCGGACTCGGTCGAGGCCCACGTCGCGGCCCTCGGCGGCGACTTCCCTGCCGGGGTCCGCTCAGCGGTGGAGGGGATCGCCCGGGCCGGCGGCACGCCGCTCGTGGTCAGCCGGGACGCCCGGGTGCTGGGCGTGGTCGAGCTGAAGGACGTGGTCAAGGGCGGGATCAAGGAGCGGTTCGCCGAGCTGCGGCGGATGGGCATCAAGACGGTGATGATTACCGGCGACAACCCGCTGACGGCCGCCGCCATCGCCGCCGAGGCCGGGGTGGACGACTACCTGGCCGAGGCGACGCCCGAGGCCAAGCTCGCACTCATCCGCGAGTACCAGACGGGCGGCCGGCTGGTGGCCATGACCGGGGACGGGACGAACGACGCCCCGGCCCTGGCCCAGGCCGACGTGGCGGTGGCCATGAACACCGGCACCCAGGCCGCCAAGGAGGCCGGGAACATGGTCGACCTGGACTCGAACCCGACGAAGCTCATCGAGGTCGTCAACATCGGCAAGCAGTTGTTGATGACCCGGGGGGCCTTGACCACGTTCAGCATCGCCAACGACGTGGCCAAGTACTTCGCCATCCTCCCGGCCGCGTTCGCCGCCACGTACCCGGAGCTGCGGGCCCTGGACCTGATGAGCCTGGCGTCCCCGGCCAGCGCGATCCTGTCGGCGGTGATCTTCAACGCCGTGGTGATCGTGGCGCTTGTGCCGCTGGCCCTCAAGGGGGTGGCGTACCGGCCGGTCGGGGCGGCCCAACTCCTCCGCGACAACCTGCTCGTGTACGGCCTCGGCGGGCTGATCGTGCCGTTCGTCGGGATCAAGGTGATCGACGTGCTGCTGTCGGCCACCGGATTGGCGTAATTCGTAGGGTGGGTCGAGCGGACCGTCTTCGGACCGCGACGGCCCACCACGGGCGATGGTGGGCCGTCGCCGGGCCCGGGGCCCGGCTCGACCCACCCTACGAGGGGTTAACCGTGTTCGCCGAACTCCGCCGGGCGGTCGTGGTGCTGGCCCTGCTGACCGTCATCACCGGCGGGCTCTACCCGCTGGTCGTGACGGTCATCGCCCAGGCCGCGTTTCCCCGGCAGGCCGCCGGGTCGGTGATCGAGGTGGACGGGAAGGCCGTCGGGTCGGACCTGATCGGCCAGCCGTTCACCAAGCCCGAGTACTTCTGGGGCCGGGGGTCGGGCACGTCGCCGGTGCCGTACAACGCGGCCGCCTCGTCCGGCACCAACCTCGGCCCGACCAACCCGGACCTGACGAAGGCCGTCGGCGAGCGGGTCGAGGCGCTGAAGAGGGAAGACCCGGGGATCGGCCCGGTCCCGGCCGACCTGGTGACGGCGTCCGGCAGCGGGCTGGACCCCCACATCAGCCCGGCCGCCGCCG
>JAIEQN010001183.1 GCA_019747685.1 Gemmataceae bacterium | reverse complement strand
GGCGGGCCGAGTCGCTGCACCGGCGGGCCCTGGTAGGGCGGGAGAAGGTCCTCGGTCCGGACCACCCGGACACCCTCGCGAGCGTCAACGACCTGGGGTTGCTGTACCGGGACAAAGGGGAGTACGGGCGGGCCGAGCCACTGCTCGTGCAGGCGCTGGCGGGGCGGGAGACGGTCCTCGGCAAGCACCACCCGGCGACCCTGGCGAGCGTCAACAACCTGGCCACGCTGTACCAGGACATGGGCGACCTCCGGCGGGCCGAGCCGCTGCACCGGCGGGCCCTGGAGGGGTTCGAGAAGGCCCACGGGGCGGACCACCCGCTCACCCTGACGAGCGCCGGCAACCTCGGGCGACTCCTGACCGAGACGGACCGGCCGGCCGAGGCGGTGCCGCTCCTGGAGCGGGTCTACGCCGAACGCACCCATCCGCTGCATTGGGTCGGTGCCGGGATCCAGTTAATCAAAGCTTACGCCAGAGTCGGACGGCCCGCGGACGCGGCCCGGGTGGTGGGCGAGGTGCTGGCCGAGGGCCGGCGGCGGGTGAAGCCCGCCAGCCCGGAGTTCGGCGGGATGCTGGCCAAGTCCGGGAACTGGCTCCTCGACCTGGACCCGGCGGCCGCTGAGCCGGTCCTGCGGGAGTGTTTGGAGTTGCGGGAGAAGCTGGACCCGAAGGCGTGGACCACGGCCAACACCCGGTCCCTGCTCGGCGACGCCCTCCTCCGCCAGGGCAAGCCCGCCGAGGCCGAGCCGCTGCTGGTGGCCGGGTACGCCGGGCTGCTGGCCGACCGGTCGAACATCCCGCCGCCGGCGGCGAACAACCTGCCGGAGGCGGCCGACCGGCTGGTCGACCTGTACGTCGCCCTCGGCAAGCCGGACGAGGCCAAGCGGTGGCGGGCCGAGCGGGCGAAGTACCCGTTCGTCGCCCCGCCCCCCCGGCCGGCCCACCGACCGTGATCCGCCCGCGACCGCTCGACCGTCGCAGTCCGTCAGTCGAGCGGCGGCAGGTCGGTCAGACCCGGCGGCACCTCGGCCGGGAGGGCGAACCGGTACGGGTCGTTCTTCGTCCCGCCGCCGGTCCGGGTCGCCAGGCCGTCTGCCGCCGTGGCGGTCGGCACGGCTACAATACAGCCATTACCCCTGGAGGGCCTGCCATGCCCACCACCCCCGATGCCGTACTCGCCGAGGAGGAGCAGCGGGCCGTCGAGGTGTACGACCGGCTCGTCCGCCCAACCCTCCGCCCGGAGGACGACGGCAAGTTCGTCGTCATCGCCTTCGACGAGGACGACTTCGAGGTCGACGCCGACGACCACACCGCCATCAACCGCCTGCTCGCCCGCCGCCCGAACGCCCGGCTGTGGCTGATGCGGACCGGCCCGGAGCCGGCCTGCCGGATTCGGGGCGTGACCGGGGGGCGGGCGTGACCGCCCGGGGCGCGGTCAACGCCCGGCTGGAAGCCGTCCTCCGCGTCCGCGTCCGCGGCCCGACCGGGACCGAGGCCGTGGTCGATGCCGTGATCGATACCGGCTATAGCGGGCTGTTCACCCTCCCGGCGGCCACCGCCGTGGCGCTCGGGCTGGTGCGGCGGTCGGGTGGGCAGGCCACCCTCGCCGACGGGTCGATCCGGCAGTTCGACGTGTTCGCGGCCGAACTGGAGTGGGACGGCGGGTGGCGGGGTGTGGACGTGTACGCCCTCGGCGACGAGGTGCTGGCCGGCATGCGGCTGCTGGCCGGGCACGGGCTGTGGGTCGAGGTGGCCGACGGCGGGACCGGGATGGA
>JAIEQN010000795.1 GCA_019747685.1 Gemmataceae bacterium | reverse complement strand
GCGGTCGGGTGTGCGTTCCGGTCGGGCGGGGTCGCCCCGGAGTTCCGCCGGTCTCAGCCGCCGGCGGCCGACGGCATACCCGCCACCCTCGGCCCGACGCCCACGACGGTCCCGGTCGCGGCCGCGGCCGCGACCGCCCCGGTCGCGGCCGTCGCCCCCCCCCTTGCCGCCGTTCCGGCCCGCCCGAACCTCCGGGTGTACGTCATCGACGGGGCCGACCCGTTCGGGTTCGCCAACACCCGCGGGCTGGCCGACCGGCTCCGCGGGGCCGGCTACCCCGACACCCACTACGCCGGGTGGCTGCGGGCCGGGCGGGTCGAGCGGGAGATCCGGGCCGCCCACGCGGCCGACCCGGCCGCCCGGTTCGCCCTGGTCGGGTACAGCACCGGGGCCGTCGCCGCCCGGAACGTGGCCAACCGGCTGGTCCGGGACGGGGTCCCGGTGGCCCTGGTCGGGTACGTCGGCGGGGACTACTTCTCGGACTCGGCGGCCACCCGGGCGGCCGGGGTCGGGCGGGTGGTGAACGTGACCGGCAGCGGCCACCCGCTGACCGGCCGCAACCTGTTCTTCAACGGGACCGACATCACCGGGGCCAGGAACCTGCGGCTCGACGGGACCGGGCACTTCTCGCTCCCGCAACACCCGGCCACGCTCGCCACCCTGGAGGCCGAGCTGGCGGCCGTCGGGGAGTAGGAGGAACCCGCCCCCGGGTCGGCGAGCCGGGGGCGGTTGGCGAGCCGGGGGCGTGAGCGACCGGAGCTTTGTCAAGCTCCGGTCGCTCACGCCCCCGGCTCGCCAACCGGTCCCCCGTGGGGGAAGGGTGCCAGGCGGGAGGGGTCTGCTTCCCCCACCCCGGTACAATGCCCTCATGGGCGAGGAAGCGGCGATCCTGGCGGCGGTGGCGGCGAACCCCCTCGACGACCTCCCCCGGCTGGCCTACGCCGACTGGCTCGACGACCACGCGGCCGACCTGCCGGATTCCGACGCCGCCCGCCTCCGGGCCGAGTTCATCCGGGTCCAGTGCGAAATCGCCCGGCTCGAACACCTCCCGTCCCCCGAACTCCAGCGGTACGCCGACCTCTACCGCCGCCAGGACTCGCTGCTCACCAACCACCGCCGCGAGCTGCTCGGCCGGTTGGCCGACGTGCTCGGCCCGAACGACGCCGTGTTCGACCGCGGGTTCGTCGCCGAACTTCGGCTGGAGGCCCGGGCGTTTGCCGACGACGCGGGCGCGGTCGATGTCCTCCGCCCGCGCCCGGACCTGACCGTCACCGACGTGGCCGCGCAGATCAACGCGGTCGACGGTCAGTCCCGTTGGTCGGACTTGGTCACGGCGGTCGAAGCCCAGTCCGAACGCCGGGCCGAGCCGGTCGCCGTCAGCCCGGACCTCGTTCTGATCCGGCTAGCCTGGCGACCGCCGTGGAACCGGTTGCGGCGGCTGAACCTGGAGGGCTGCCGGATCGGGGACGAGGGCTTGGGCCATTTCGGTCGGCCGGACAGCGGTGACATCTTCCCGGCCCTGACCCACCTCGACCTGTCCGGGAACGAGATTTCCGACAACGGCGTCCGTTCCCTGGCGGCGTCGCCACTTTGGCCGCGGCTGACCCACCTCGTCCTCGGCGGGAACCCGCTGAGCAACGAGGCGGCCGAGGTGTTGGCCGACGCCGCCGGCTCGGCGACGAAGCTCGAATACCTGAACCTGCGATTCACCGGGCTGACCACCGCCGGCCACCGGCTGCTGCTCCGCAAGTTCCCGCGGCGGACCAAGTTGGACC
>JAIEQN010000974.1 GCA_019747685.1 Gemmataceae bacterium | reverse complement strand
GGCCCGCGGGGCGCGCCGGGCGCGCTCCCCCCGGTTGCATGTCACCTCGGGTCGCCCCCGCTCCCGGCTCGCCCGATCCCTCCCCCGCTCCCGACTCGCCTCGGACCTCCGGTCGCTCACGCTCCCGGCTCGCCAGCGGGTGGGGGCGGTCTCGTCCCCTCCCCGCTTCTCCCCCCCGCGCCCTGGCGTCGGTTGCCGTCGTCTTCGTCGGGGCGTTCGTCTTCCTCCGGACGATGCTGGTCGAGCCGTTCGGGGTGCCGACCGGGAGCATGGCCCCGACCCTCCTCGGCCACCACCGCGAGGCCCCCTGCCCGCGGTGCGGCTCGCCCGTCCGGGTCGGCACCCAGGCGGCGGGCTTCGCCGACATCCCCTGCCCGAACTGCGGCCGGCGGGTCGATCTCTCGGACGCCCCGGAGGTCAACGGCGACCGGCTGTTGGTGGACAAGAACGTCTACAACCTCCGCCCGCCCCGGCGGTGGGAGGTGGCCGTCTTCCGCTGCCCGGCCGACCTGTCCAAGCCCTACGTCAAGCGGGTCGTCGGGCTGCCGGGCGAGGAAATCGTCATCCGCGACGGCGACGTGTACGCCGACGGCGAGCTGCTGCGGAAGACGCCGGCCCAGACGCGCGAGACGCGCGTACCCGTCTTCGACATGAACCACGTCCCCGAACCCGGCGGTTGGGGCGTGCGCTGGCTGGTCTACCCGCCGGAGTCCGACCCCCGGCTGCCGAAGGACGCGGCGCGGCCGCCGGCCCCGGCCGACGACGGCATCGTCCGCGGCGGTACGATCGTCCTGGACGCCTCGTCCGGCCTGGATGTCCGGCTGGAATACCGCCACTGGCAGTTGGACAACCAGCGGGAAGAACCGGTCCGCTCGCAAAACAGCTACGACGGACCCGGCCGGGGCGAGAGCAACGTCTACCCGGTCCACGACTTCGTCCTGTCGTGCGACATCGAGGTGGTGGTGGCCGGGCCGGGCGGGCGGTTCGCGGCCCGGCTGTTCGACGGGGCCGATGCGGTCGCCGCCGAGGTGGCCGTCGGGCCGCGGGCCGCCGGGCAAGCCCACCTGAGCCACGACCGCCGGGGCACCCTCGGGTCGGCCGGCGGGGTGGCGCTCGAACCCGGCCGGACGCACGCCCTGGAGTTCGCCTTCGTGGACCGGCGGGTAACACTGGCCCTGGACGGCCGGGTCATCCTCGGGCCGGTCGATCTCCCGGCCGCGCCGAAGCGGGGGGAGGTGTCCCGGCCGCTCCAGCTCGGGGCCGCCGGCTGTCACCTGATCGTCCGCAACTTGAGGCTGGACCGGGACATCCACTACACCCGGGCGGGCCGGCACGGCACCCGGGTCCCGGCCCGGCTCGGCCCGGACGAGTATTTCCTGCTGGGCGACAACAGCGGTAACTCGCAGGACAGCCGGGAGTGGCCGGAGCCGGGCGTGCCGCGGAACCAGTTCATCGGTAAACCGATCCTGGTCCACCAACCGCTGCGGGCCGCCCGGTCGGGCCTCGGCGGCCGGACGGTGCAAACGACCGACTGGTCGCGGCTGCGGTGGCTCCGCTAAGGCGAGCGGCCAGCGTGAGCCGGCCGGCGGACGGGCGGTTCGGTGGGCGGACGGGCCGGTCGGTGGTCGGGTCTCCGGCCTGAAAGGCCGGTTCCGTCAGCCCAGCCCGAAGGGCTGGGTACGGGGTGCCCCACGAGCCCCGACCCTGAAGGGGTCGTTCCGGGTCCGGCGGTCGCGGCCCGGGAACGGCCCTGACAGGGCCGGGGTCTTTGGCGG
>JAIEQN010001128.1 GCA_019747685.1 Gemmataceae bacterium | reverse complement strand
CGGAGGATTTCGTCCGCGCTCTTGGTGTCCAGGTCCCCGGTCGGCTCGTCGGCCACGATCAGGGTGGGGTCGGTGACCATCGCCCGGGCGATGCCCACCCGCTGCTGCTGGCCGCCGGAGAGCTGGCCGGGGCGGTGGTCCATCCGGTTGGTCAGCCCGACCAGGTCGAGGGCCGTCTCCACCTGCTTCCGCCGCTGCTGCTTGGTCAGGGGCAGCAGGAGCAGCGGCAGCTCGACGTTCTCGTAGGCGGTGAGGACCGGGAGGAGGTAGTAGAACTGGAAGACGAACCCGACGTGCCGGGTCCGCCACCGGGCCAGCTCGCTCTCGGACATGTCCGAGATGACGTTCGGGCCGACGGTGATGGTCCCCTCGGTCGGCCGGTCGAGCCCGGCGATCAGGTTCAGGAGGGTCGTCTTCCCGGACCCGGACGGCCCCATCAGGGCGAGGAACTCGCCGGCCGCCACGTCCAGGGTCAGCCCCTGGAGGACGTCGATCGTCTCGCTCCCCCGGGCGAACGACTTGTGCAGGTCCCGGACCTCGACGATCGGGCGGGTCATCGGTTCCTCTCGTGGGGTGTGTCGAGCGGACCGTCCGCGGCCCGCTCGACACACCACGGGGGTACGCCGGTGCGTCGTCGCGGGCCGCGGACGGTCCGCTCGACACACCCTACGGGGGGCGCTACCGGGGTCGGGCTACTCCCACGGCTGGTCCTTGGCCGGGTCGGCGGCGAACGGCCGGTTGGTGGCGACCACCACCACGCTCATCTTCGGCTTCAGGAACGACCCCGGGACCTCGCCCTTGGGTAGGACCACCCGGACCCGGACCTTGACCACGTTCTTGCTGTCGTCGGCGATCGGCATGACCCGGTCGACGTACCCGCGGTAGGCCCGGCCGGGGTCGGCGTCGGCCACGATCTGGCAGTCCAGCCCCGGCTTGGCCTTGGTGATCTCCCGCTCCGGCACGTCCATCTCGACCTCGAGCTTGGACAGGTCGGCGATCTCGCACAGGCTGCCGGACGACCCGCCGTTGGTGCTGGAGAAGGCGAGCGGGTTGACCAGGCTGCCCTTGTCCGCCTTCTTGGTCAGGATCGTCCCGGCCACCGGGGCGACGATGGTGCAGTTCTTCAACAGCCGCTCGGACTCCCGGTGCCGGGCCTTGGCCGCCAGCACGTCGGCCTCGGCCGCCCGGACCGACTCGTGGGCGGTGGCCACGTCGGCCACCGCCGCCTCCTCCTGGGCCTTGGCCGCGTTCTTGGCCTCGACCGCGGCCGCCCGCTGGGCCTCGTTGGCGTCCAGGGTGGCCTGGGCCTTGTCCACGTCCGTCTGGGCGGCGGCCGACCCGGACATGCTCAGCTTGGCCCGCCGCATCTCGGCCTTGGCCAGGACGATCTGGGCGTCCCAGTTCTTGATGTCGGCCTCGGCCCGCTTGTACGAGGCGGCCGCCGAGGCGGCGCTGGCGTCGGCCTTCTTGATGGCCGCCCGGGCCCGGGCGTGCTGGGCCTCGGCCTGGGCGACCGCCGCCTTGTCCGACTCGACCTTGTTGACGAACTGGGCGTCCAGGATGGTCGCCAGGATGTCCCCCTCCTTGACCAGCTTCCCCTCCTGGAAGGTGATCCCGGTCAGCTCCCCGGACACGTCCCGCGGGCTGACCGCGATCTGGAGCGACGGGATCAGGTTCCCCTTGAGCCGGAGGAGGATTTCGCCCGGGGCCGCCGGGGCCGGGCCTTCGCCGGCCGGGGCGTTCGAGGCGGACGAGGCCGGGCGGGGGCCGG
>JAIEQN010000540.1 GCA_019747685.1 Gemmataceae bacterium | reverse complement strand
CCAGGGGCGTGAGCCCCTGGACCGGATTCCACGGTCCCCGCGTCGAGGACCTTGGCGATGTGCGGGTGGTCCATCAGGGCCAGGGCTTGGCGTTCGGCCTCGAACCGGGCCAGCACCCGCCGGCTGTCCATCCCCTCCTTGACCAGCTTGACCGCCACCTTCCGCCGGACGGGGTGGAGCTGGTCGGCCATCCAGACGGTGCCCATCCCCCCTTCGCCGATCTGTTGCAAGAGCTTGTACCGGCCGCCGATGATCGTCCCCTCGTCCGGGGCCGGGTGGTGGTCGGCGGTGGGAGCCGGCGAGCGGCGGGCGTCCCCCCCCTGTTGGTGGTGGTTATCTGGGGGCTGACGCCCCCCGCTCGCCTCGGCCGCCGGCTCCGGGGCGCTCGGCGGGGCCGCGTCGTGGGCGGCCAGCAGCCGGTCCACCCGTTGTCGTAACTCGTTGTCGGGGCCGCACTCGCGGCCGAGGAACGCCGCCCGGGCCTCCGGATTCGGGAGGTCGATGGCGGCGACGAACAGCTCTTTGACGCGGCGGGGGTCGGCGGGCACGGCACGTCCTCCGGGAGGCGGTTCCCCCAGATTGGCGCAAACCGGCCCGGAAGTGTCTCACGAATTCCGAGAAAAAATGCCAGGGGCTTGCGCCCCTGGCACCCGACCGTCACCCCGTCAATCCGACAGGTTGGCCAGGTAGTCCTCGAACGCCTTCTTGGCGGCGAACTCGGCCGCCATCAGCTTCTTCTGCCGGTCGGTCAGGGCGTCGATCTCCTTCTCCTGGTCGCTCAGCTTCTTCAGGTACGTCTTGTACACCTCGGCCTCGGACGGGGTCTGGGCCAGGTTCTGGCGGATGCGGGTCTGGTCCTGGCTTAGCCGCTGGAGGTCGGCCGCCACCTGTTGCAGCTCGCGGGTCTGGGTGTCCCACGCCCCCTTCGCCTTCAGGGCCTCGTTCAACTTTTCCTTCAGGGCCGGCGACGCCTCGTTCAGGCTGAGGAAGTACCGAATCTGGCCGTCCGGGTTGTTCGTCAGGGCCACGTCGGTCCGCACGTCCCGCTCCTCGGCCACCACGAACGTCTTCTCCTCCTTGGCCTTCACCGGGAACTGGAACCGGTACACGTCCTTGGTGTCCTCGGCCGGCTTGTCGGTGTCGACCAGCTTGAAGCCCTGGTTGGTCCGGTTCGGGTGCTCGATGAGCAGGGTGCGGTCCTGGGTGCCGCGGTTGGCGATCCGGTACTTCCGCACCTCGCGGACCTTCGTGACCGTGGCCACGATCCCCTTGGTCGCCTTGACGCTGGTGATCCGGCTGGTCCCGTCCCCGACCTGCGGGTCGACTTCCGTGCCCAGGTCGATGGCGTAGCTGACCAGCCGCTCCTCGCCCGGCGGCACGTCCAGCACCCGGGTGTCGCCGGCGTAGGTGCTGCCCTCGAACACCGTCACCGGCCCCTGGGCCAGGGTGTTGCCGGTGGTGTTCTTGAACCGCAGGCCGAGCAGCGGGTGCTTCGGCTGGACGGCCGGGTTGTAGATGCTCACCCGGCTCGCTTCCACTTCCTTCGTCACGATCGGCAGGAGGGCCGACTTCTGCCGGGCCAAGGAGACGGGATGATCGACGGCGTACTGGAAGAAGTCGCCGAGCTGGCCGCCGCTGGCCGCGCTGCCGACGGCCGCCAGGTCCATCCGCCCGGCCAGCTCCTTGCCGACGGCCGCGGCGAACTTCCGCCGCTCCATCACCGCGGCGTTCTTGGCCATCATCTGGGCCTGCCGGCCCATCATCACGGCG
>JAIEQN010000801.1 GCA_019747685.1 Gemmataceae bacterium | reverse complement strand
GATTCCGTCCGCTCGTCCTCATGCCGCCGGGTTACAACACCGAGACGCCGGGGGCTAGATGTCTTCAACACGGCAATACCAATTCATAGCCCCGAAGGGGCGACCCGGGTCGGAACGGGTCGCCCCTTCGGGGCTCCTGGTTATCTCCTCATTCGGACCCGGGGTTGGCACCTCGGGCTATTCCCGGACGCCCCTTCGGGGCGAACCCGATACGGGTCCCGGTCACGTCTCCATCAGCAGCCGGAGCGGGTCGCTGAAGAGCTGGGCGAGGCGGGAGGTGAACCGGGCGCCGTCGGCCCCGTCGATGACCCGGTGGTCGTAGGTCAGGCTCAAGGGCAGCATCAGCCGGGGGACCACCTGGCCGTCCCGGACGACGGGCTGGAGGGCCGACCGGCTCATCCCGAGGATGGCCACCTCCGGGTAGTTGACGATCGGGGTGAAGCTGGTCCCGCCGATCCCGCCGAGGTTGGTGACGGTGAAGGTGCCGCCCCGCATCTCGTCCAGCCCGAGCTTCCCGGCCCGGGCCTTCTCGGCCAGCGCGGTCATCTCGGCGGCCAGGTCGCGGATCGACTTCTTGTCGGCGTCCCGGATGACCGGGACGACCAGCCCGCGTTCGGTGTCGACGGCGATCCCGAGGTGGTAATACTTCTTGACGACGAGTTCCCCGGCGTTCATGTCGTAGCTGCTGTTGAACTGCGGGAACTCCCGCAGGGCGGCCACGCACGCCTTCAGGGCCAGGACCGTCATGGTGATCTTCGGCGACCCCTTCGGCAGGGCGTCGACGATCCGCTTCCGGCCGGCCTCCAACTCGGTGATGTCGGCCAGGTCGTGCTGGGTGACCATCGGCATGGTCCGCCAGGCGACCGTCAGGTTCCGGGCGATCGTCTGCCGGATGCCGGCCACCGGCTTCCGCTCGACCTCGCCGAACTTGCCGAAGTCCGGGTGGGGCGGGTGGGCGAAGCTGTCGGCCACCGTCCTGCCGCTCAGCCCGGCCCCGGCCGCACCCGGGCTGCCGCCGGCGGTCTTGGTCCGCTGCCGCTCGTCCTTGACGAACGCCTTGATGTCGTCGACGGTCACCCGCCCGCCCCGGCCGGACCCCGTCAGCTCGCCGAGGCCGACCCCGAGTTCCCGGGCCAGCCGGCGGGTGGCCGGGCCGGCCGGGATCACCTCCGGCTCCTTCGCCGGGACCTTCGGGCCGGTCCCGTTGCCGGACGGCCCGGGGGCCACCCCGGCGGACGTGGTGGCGACCGTCGGCTTCCCGGCGGCCGGCGAGCGGCCGGCGTCAGCCGGCTGTTTCTCTTGTGGCACCGGCGTCCCGCCGGTGTTGCCGGAAACAGCGGCCGGACGGCCCCCGCCCGCCCCGGTCAGGGTCAGGATGACGGTGCCGACGCCGATCTTGTCGCCCGGCTTGACGTGGACCTGCTCGACGGTGCCGGCCGTGTCCGCCTCGACCTCCATCGCCGCCTTGTCCGTCTCGACCCCGACCACCGGGTGGCCCGGCTGGACCGCGTCCCCGGCCTTGACCAGCACGGCCGTGACGGTCGCGGCGTCGATCCCCTCGCCCAGGCTGGGCAGCTTGAACTGGGATTTCCCGCCGGCGGCCGGTGCGGGGGGAGGTGACGGGGCGTCAGCCCGGCTCGGACCCTCTCCCCTTGAGGGAGAGGGTGGTTCGCCGAGCGAACCGGGTGAGGGGACGGTCTTGCGGCCCCCCCCCCGCGCCCCGCCGGCGCCCCCCCCACCCCCCACGGGGGGGGGGGGGGGCGGGGG
>JAIEQN010001066.1 GCA_019747685.1 Gemmataceae bacterium | reverse complement strand
CATGCCGACGAAGGAGCCGTCGTTCTCCCGGGCCAGGGCCCACAGGAAGGCCCCCACGTCCGGGCTCTCGTAGAAGAACCCGATGGCGTGGACCTTCACCCGGTCGTCCCCGACCAGCCGCCGGTTCCAGCCCGCCCGCAGCTTCTCCCGCAGGTGCTTGGCCAGGATTTCCCCCCGCTTCTGCTCGTCCAGCGAGTTCTCCTGGGCCGGGGTCAGCCCCGGGCCGCTCGTCGGCAGCCCGTCCGAGAACAGGTAGACCGTGTCCAGGCCCTTCGTCCGCAGCCCGAACGCCAGGTCGAACGCCGCGTAGAGGTTCGTGTCGCCCTCCGGCTGGACTTTCAACAGGGCGTCCTTCGCCGCCGCCACCGACCGCTCGCCCTCGTACCGCTGCCACTCGCCGTTGCCGAACAGCCACCGGGCCTGCCGGGAGAAGACCACCACCTGGTAGCGCTCCAGGTTCGGGATGGTCCGCATCACCTTGGCCACCGTCTCGCACACCACCGGCCACTTGCCCGGGGCCGCCGTGTTCCCGTCCAGCTTGTTCATGCTCCCGGACATGTCCACCAGGAACACCACCGCCTTGCCGGTGACGGTGATCCCGGCGAACCGGCTCTCCTGCTCCCGGTCGAGCTTGTCCACCTTGTCGGCCAGCTTCGCCTTCTGCCCCTGGAGGTCGACGATGGTGACCCGGGACTCGTCGAGCTTGGCCTGGAGGTCCTTGACCAGGCCCTGCACGGCGGCCAGGTCGGTGGCCGACTTCTCCCCGGCGGCCTTCGTCGCGGCCATCTCCTCGGCCGCCCGGGCGGACGCCGACTTGGCGGCCGTGGCCGCCTTCGCCGCGGCGGTCGCGTCCTTCAGCGACTCGGCCAGCCGGGCGTCCAGGTCGTCCAGTTGGGCTTGCAGGTCGTCGGCCTTCTTCTGCATGGCCGCCAGCTCGTCGTCCTTCTTGCGGATGAGGCGTTGCAGCTCGGCGGTGGTGGCCGCGGCGGCGGTCGCCTTCTTGGCCAGGGCGTCGGCCTCCTTGGCCTTCCGCCGCAAGATGTCGTCGGCGTCCTCGGCCTTCTCCCGGGCCAGGGCGAGTTCCTTCGCGGTGGCGTCGACCCGCGCCTCGGCCGCGTTGAGCGCCGTCTTCGTCGCGTCCAGTTGAGCTTGGGCCGACTTGGCCTCGTCCCGGGCGATGCCCAGCCGCCGGGCCGCGTCGTCCTGCTCGGTCCGGACGGCGGCCAGTTGCGTCGTGAGCTGCTGGACCTCGGAGGTGAGCCGGAGCTTGGTCGAGTCGAGGGTGGTGAGGGCGACCTTGAGGTCGGCCTTGGCCTGGGTCAGGTCCAGCAGGGCCGACTTGGCGGCCATCGTCTGGTCGCCGGCCTGGCGGGTGTTCAACAGCCACAGGAGCGTCACGCACCCGAGGGCGCAGCAGAACACGTCCAGCATCCACATGCTGACGAAGCTCGGCGGCTTGTGGCGGACGCGCATGCCCGGTCCTCGGCACGGGGACCCGGGGTTGCACCCCGGGCTATGCTGTGCGACCCCTTCGGGGTCGAAAACCAGGAGCAGCCTGAAGGGCTGCCACGACCTAGCCCGGGGTGGAACCCCGGGTCTGCTTCGGGGCCGCCCCGTCGGCGGCGTGGTCGAGCGGGACGGTGGCGTCCAGGTGGGCCTTCGGCAGCTCGCCGGCCAGCCACCGGGGGACCAGGGCGGCGGCGGCGTGGGCGGCGGCCGACGGCGGCAGCACCTCCACCGCCGTCCCCTCGGGCGTGTTCTGG
>JAIEQN010000441.1 GCA_019747685.1 Gemmataceae bacterium | reverse complement strand
GGGGCCGCCCCCCGCCCCGGACGGACTGCCGGACTCTGATCGACCGATATGACCCGACCGAACCCACCCCGCCGACCCGTCCTGCTGTCCTTCCGGTTCGCCGGCCCGGCCCTCGTCGGGTCGCTCGTCATGGGGCTGGTGTCGGCCTTCGCCCCGCCGGCCGCCCAGGTCGCTGCCCTCGGGGCGCTGGTCAGCATCCTGGCCGGACTCTTCTTCAGCTACCTGGAGCAGGAGGAGGACCGGGACCGCCGCCGGGCCGAGCTGCTGGAGCGGCTCGCCGTCCCGCTCGCCCTGGCCCCCGAGCACGACCTGTACGACGGGTACCTGGGGTTCTGCCGGGCCCTGACCGAGCTGGCCCGCCGGGACGACCCAGCCCTCCGGGAGATCGCCGCCCTCAAGCTCGCCGCGGTCAACGCCCAGCTCGACGCCCTGGCCGCCGGCACCGCCGTGTTCGCCGGGACCGAGGGGTGGCGGACGGTGTACGAGAAGCTGCTCGCCAGCCCGGACGTGAGGGAGTACCGGTCGGTCGCCTGGGCCCGGGCGGCCGACTACTGGCAGGACCCGCCCGGCCGGCAGAGCCTGCGGGCCAACCTCGCCGCCGCCGACCGCGGGGTGTTCATCGAGCGGGTGATTATCCTCTCGGACGCGCTCTGGCCGGCGGGGGCATCCCTCCCGGCCGACGCCGTCCGCCCGTGGGTCGAGGAGCAGCACGCCGCCGGGCTGCGGGTGCACCTGGCCCGGGAGGCCGACGTCCGGGGGGAGCCGGACCTCCTGGGGGACTTCGGCGTCTACGGGGACCGGGCGGTCGGCACCCTGGAGCTGGACGACCGGGCCCGGCCGGTCCGGTTCACCCTGTCGGTCGACCGCCAGGCGGTCCGGCTGGCCCGGGACCGGTGGGACCGGCTGGCCCTGTTCGCGGTTCCCTACCGCGACCTGTTGGCCCGGACCGAGGGCCCCGCGTAAGATCGGATCGAGCGTCGGATCGACGCCCGTCCGTCCTTGACCCCGGGCCCGCCGTGTCCGACCTGCTGTACCTCGACACCGCCCGGCTCGGCCGCATCTCCCCGGGTGCCGCCCGGGCCGAGGCCGACGCCCTCCGGCTGGCCGCCGACGAGGGCGGGTCGGCGTACTTCGACCGGTTCCTCCGGTCCGGGCTCGACGTCCTCCCGCCGGGGTTTCGGGACCGGTACCCCGGGCTGACATCGTGGGCCGGGGTGGGGGAGTTGAAGCAGTCCCTCCGCCGGCTGGCCGGCCACCGGCCGGACCTGCCGGTCCTCCTGGCCGCCCGGTCGGCCGCCCTGATGGGGTTCGCCGCCCGGCTCCTCGCCCGGCTGTGCCGGAACGTCCTCACTACTGACCTCGGCTGGCCGCCCTACCACGACCGGCTCGTCGCCGCCGCGACGCGGTTCGGCCGCACCGTCACCACCCTGGCCGTCCGGGACGACGCCCTGGCCGGGCGGGTGACCGCGGACGAGGTGATCGACCGGGCCTGCCGGCGGTACGCCGAGGCCGGCTGCGACGGGCTGTTCCTGACCGCGGTCGGCCACCTGGGGGTCCGGTTGCCGGTCGAGCGGGTGGTCCGGGCGATCGAATCCCGGAACCGGGTGTGGTTCGTGGCCGTCGACGGGGCTCAGGAGCTGTGCCACACCGGCCCCCACCTCGCCGGCGGGTTCTGCGACCTGTACCTGGCAGGGTGCCACAAGTGGCTCCGGGCCCACCAGCCGATGGGGGTCGGGTTCTACGGCCGGGCCCGGTCCCGGG
>JAIEQN010000184.1 GCA_019747685.1 Gemmataceae bacterium | reverse complement strand
CCTACGCCGGCGAGCTGTGCGGGATGGCCCCGGCCGACGCCATGCAGCGGGCCCACGAGGTCCTGAACTACGTCGGGCTCGACGAGGCCCGGTACCGGTCGGTCGAGAGCTACTCGACCGGCATGAAGCAGCGGCTGAAGCTGGCCGCGGCCATCGTCCACGACCCGAAGCTGCTCATCCTCGACGAGCCGACGAACGGGATGGACCCGGCCGGCCGACAGGAGATGATCGACCTGGCCCGGGACCTGTCCCACGGCAAGGGGATGAGCCTGCTGTTCAGCAGCCACCTGCTGCCGGACGTGGAGGCGGTCTGCGACCACGTCCTCGTCCTCGGCCGGGGCGAGCTGCTGGCCCAGGGGGCGATCGCCGAGCTGAAGAAGCCGCACCTGCGGACGTTCGACGTGCGGCTCAAGGGCGACCCGGACCGGTTCCTCGCCCGGCTGCGGGCGGCCGGCGGGGACGCCAAGCCGCACGAGGACCACCTGCGGGTGGAGCTGCCGGACGGGCAGACGCCGGACCTGCTCTGGCGGATCGCGGCCGAGTCGGGGGAGCAGATCCGCTACCTCCGGCCGCACCGCAGCACCCTGGAGGACGTGTTCCTCCAGGCGGTCGGACAGGCCGAGTGAGTCGTAAGGTCCACAAGTCGCAAGTCGTAAGGTCGGGGACATCCCGCGTCAGGACTTTACGACTTGCGACTTGACGACTTGGGACTGAAGACATGCCGATCTTCGACCAGGGCTACCAGCACTGGCAGGGCCAGCTCTCCGGCCACGGGGCCCGGTGGCTGGCGGTCGCCCGGCACGGGGTCCGGGGTCAGCTCGGGAACCGGTTCGTCCGGCTGTTGATGATCGTGGCTTGGCTGCCGGCCCTGGCCCTGGTCGGGTTCCTCACCCTCTGGGGGCTGATGGAGCAGCAGGCCGAGGCGGTGGTCGCCATCCTGGCCCGCATCCTGCCCCAGGAGATCGTCACCGACCCGGGGCAGTTCCGGTCGGCCGTCTGGACCATCGCCTACTCCTACTTCCTGAAGGCCGAGCTCGTCTTCGCCCTGTTCCTGGTCCTCCTGGTCGGCCCGAACCTGGTCAGCCGGGACCTCCGGTTCAACGCC
Organism: Gemmataceae bacterium; assembly: GCA_019747685.1. Classification (GTDB taxonomy): domain Bacteria; phylum Planctomycetota; class Planctomycetia; order Gemmatales; family Gemmataceae; genus Urbifossiella. Next base: position 656 of record JAIEQN010000184.1, on the reverse strand, counting down.
TTCCCGCTGTACTTCTCCCGCCCGGTCCGGCGGGTCGACTACTTCCTCGGCAAGCTGGCCGTCATCGGCTTCTTCCTGCTGGCCATCATCGTCGTGCCGGCGGCCGGGGCGTACCTGCTCGGGCTGGGGTTCAGCCTCAGCCTGGGGGTCGCCCGGGACACCTACCGGGTCCTGTGGGCGGCCGTCCTGTTCGGGCTGGTGGTGGCGGCCTCGGCCGGGACGCTGATGCTGGCCCTGTCGTCGCTCTCCCGCCGGTCGGTCTACGTCGGCCTGGCCTGGGCCGGGCTGGTCTTCCTCAGCCAGATGCTGGGCACGATCATGATCGGGGTCCGGGGCGACATCGACCGGCGGTCGGCCGTCGAGGACGGGATGACCGGGTGGATGCGGGATCACCCGCCGCCGCCGGGCATCCGGGTCGGGACGGGGGCGTACTCGTTCCCCCAGACCATCCCAACCGGCACCGACCCGCGGGACCCGAAGGCGGCCGCGGAGGAGCAGGCCCGGCAGAAGTGGATGCAGGAGTGGCAGTCGGCGAACCGCCGGGCGTGGACGGACGGCGTGGCCGCCGCCGAGGCCCGGCGGTCGTCCGACTGGCCGGCGATCCTGTCGTACTCGAACAACCTCGACCGACTGGCCGACGCCCTGCTCGGGACCGA